>CAJMSU010000015.1 GCA_905216155.1 uncultured bacterium | reverse complement strand
AGAGTTTATATACTCCCATAATATTGGTTTATTTTGTCGTGTAAATAATCAATATAAAGTATAAGGTGTCTTGTTATGTGACACCTTTTTTGGTGCCTTTCATTAAAAGAAAAGGAGGAAAGATCATGAATAATGAAAGGAAGATTGCAGCAGTTTATATTCGTGTTTCAACAGAGGATCAGGCACGAGAAGGATTTTCATTAGGAGAACAAAAAGAAAAGTTATTACAACTCTGTGCATTTAAGGACTATGAAGTATTTAAAGTTTATGAAGATGCAGGAATATCTGCAAAAGATATGGAACATAGACCAGCATTTAAAGAAATGCTACAAGATATGAGAAACGGAAAAATCAATTATATTGTAGCCTACAAACTAGATAGAGTTACTCGTTCAGTTCGTGATTTAGAAGAACTAATATCTCAGTTAGAAAAATATAATTGTTATCTTGTTTGTGATAGAGATGATGTTAATACTTCTACTGCTAACGGAAGATTTTTTGTAAGAATGCTAACAGTATTATCACAATTAGAAATTGAAATTGTATCGGAAAGAACTAAATTTGGACTTAATGGAGCAATTAAGTCAAGTCATTTACCAGGTCCTGCCCCACTAGGATATAAGAAAGATGGTAATAAAAAAACTATTGTTGATGAAACAACTAAACCTGTTATTGAAAGAATATTTAAGTTATATTTGGAAGGCAAAAGTTTTCAGCAAATATCAAATATCTTTAATAAAGAAAAATTATTAAATCCAAAGAAATGGAAAGACACGACTATTCAAAAGATAATTGATAACAAAATCTATATGGGAGATTATGAGCAATATAAAAGAATTGCTAAAAAAGAAAACAAAGAACCTGTTATTTATATGAATGTTGTTGAGCAAATAATATCACGTGCAATGTGGGAAGAATGCCAAAGACAAAAAGAAATTAATCAAAGAACTTATACTAGAGATAGAGTTTATTTATTCTTTCAAAAGATTAAGTGTCCTACTTGTGGAAGAATAATGAAATGTAAAGGTTCTGGTGGCAAGAAGAAAAAGTATATGTATTATAATTGTGAAAAATGTCATTTAAATTATCGTGAAGATAAAATCGAAGAATGTTTAATGCAATTTATCTATGATTTAGTTGAGTATGATATGGCAGTTAAAAAGTATTTTTTACCTATTTTAGCAGACCATAAACCAACGAAAACTGATGATATAGATAAAGAGATTAATGGGTTAATAAAACAAAAAGAACGTATTAAAAAAGCATATATGAGTGGTATTGTCGAAATGGAAGATTTTTCAGAAGATTATAAACTAATTGAAGAAAAATTAGAAATTTTAGAACAAAGAAAATCAGAACTTTTATACTTAGATAATATAACTTTTACACCACAACAATTAATGGCAGATAGAGATATTGAACGAGAAACTATGATAAGATTAGATACTTTAAATGATGTTGTTAAAACAAATTGGAAAAGTAAAACAAAAGATGAAAAACAAGAATTTATATCTAAATTTATTGAGTCAATTATTCTAACAAAAGATAAAAACAATGAACTTCATATAGATAAAATTAATTTTAGAAAGAGTTATATAAATAACTTAATGAAGTTTTTATATAAAGGAATATTAGATGTGCTAGTACCAGTTGAGATTAATGGTAAAGAAGAATTTATTATTGGTAGCCCTAATATTTCTAATGAACAAGTACAAGAATATTTAGATAGATTAAATGAATTTTATGAAACAAAAATGTACCAACTTTATGAGAAAGTTGATGAAGATACAGGTAATATTATTGGTGAATTTACACCTAAAAAAAATGAAAAAATTATAAGAATTGTACCAATATCATCTACTGAAATAAAAACAAAATCAATCATAAATAAAGAAGATATTGAAACAAAATATGGTATTGTTACTTACAATCCTAACAAACCAAATAAGAAAGGAAATGATTAAATTATGGAATTGAAATATACAAAAATTGGTGATTATAAATTACCAAATCTAACTTTAAACGATAATAAAAAAGGAACAATAAATAAGTATGGAATGTTAAGACTTGATTATTTAAAAGCACATAAAAAAGCACTTTACACTACACTTTTAATGAAAGATGAACTCACTAATCATCTTATTTCAGTAAGTAAAGATGCAGAAATTTTATTAAATACTTTGATGGAAAGTCATAAAAAATCAGATGAAAAACTATCTGAAAAAAGTAAAGAAACAAACCAACTTGAATGGGTAAAATTAATGAATAATTATAAAAATACTGCAGAAGAAGTTGTATTAAAAGAACTAATTTATACAGAAAATGTGTGAGTACGTACTCACACATTTTGTCTGGCAAGCACTGAATTTATACTCCCGTACAAATTCGTATATGGGAATTCCCATACCCTTAAATTTTAGAAAGGAGACTTTAAATTATGAGAATAAGAAATAATAAAGTTAATGTGTTTTTAAGTGATGATGAAAAATTTATTTTGAAAAGAGATTCTTCAAGACTAAACTTATCTCAATCTGAATATATTAGAAATTTAATTATAGGAAATAAGATTAAAGTTCCAGAAGTTAAAGAAGAACCCAAACCTAAAAAAGATGAAGATGTTATTGAAAACATTGTTAAAGCATTAGAAGAAAATATTGAATGCTTAACTAAAGTAAAGAATCGATTTCATTATCTTGGATATTTTGAAGATGAACGAGCAATAGGAACTAAAATTGAATTCTTAAAGATACAAAATAGTATGATAGAAAAATATTTATCATCTATTAGAAATGATAAAGACAATGCCAACTAGCATTGTCTTATGTTATATAATTATTTCAATTTTAACATATATAATTTTCTTAAAAATCCATTTGATAAAGTAGTTTGTTTTACAAACTCTAAACCAACTTTTTCAAGAGTTTTACAACTGCCAATATTATCTGGATGAGCCATAGAAATGATATAATCAAATCCTAAATCTTTTGCAAGTTGTAATTCCATAGTTTGTAATTTAGTAGTAATTCCATTTCCTCTATACTATGGTAAAACTAAATTACCACCTAATTCACAAATCTTAAATTCTGTTAGTCCAAATTCTTCTTTAAAATCTGCTAACATATCTTGTGAAATATATAGTTGTGCCATACCAACAAGTTTTTCTCCATCATAAGCACCATATAAAGGTGCATAATTTACTTCATCAAACATACTATCTAATTCCCATTGTTCGTATGGAATAAAATGTGCTTGATCAGGCAATCCTTTTAAAACAACATCAATAAGTTTAAATAATTGTTCCTTATCTTTTTCTTCTATTTTCTTATAAATTAAATCCATAATTTTTTCCTCCATTAACTTATATTAAATTTCTTAATATTTCAGTAACGTTTTTCATATCTTTTTCTGTTGACATTATAGTTATCAATAAATTCTTATCTTTATTTAAAATGATATATTGTCCGTTTGAACCATCTCTAAAAATATAACCATCTCTTGATATAAATGTAAAATATCCTATTCCTATTTTAGGTAATACTCTTTCAGATTTATAAGCAGATGGTGTTTCTAATTTCATAGAACACATTTCTTTTATCCAATTGCTCGAAATAATTTGATTATTATCATATTTACCTTCGTTTAGTAATAATTGACCTATCTTATGAAAGTCAGAATGTTTAAGATATAATCCTGTAGCACCTGGACAATATTTACCATAATTTTCCCATTTATAATCTAAAACGTTAAGTTTTTTAAATATGTTTTCATTAATAAAATCTGTTAAATTTTGATTAAAAGCCTCTTGAAAGAAAACAGATAAAATAAATGGTTCTACATTGTTATATGCAAATCTAGTTCCTACTTCATATGGAATATCATAATTTAATGCATAGTCTACTAATTTATCCTTATCAATGTCTTGTATAAATCTTTCAGACATCATTTGTGTTTCATAACCAGTAGTATGAGTAAGTAAATCTTTTATAGTCCATTCTTTAATTTTATTAATATTACTTTTATTTATTATATTTGCTATATCTTTAATTATTGGAAAAACTTTAGTATTTAAAGTTAATGGTTCACCTGCAATTGATAATCCTTTATCAATTGCTATTCCAATTGCCATAGCAACTAATAATTTTGCGCAACTTCTTAATTCGTGTAATTGTTCTTCTTTATAAAAATACTTTTCGGTTTTTCCGTTCTGTTCAATAAAAATACTATCAATATTTAAACTTTGCAAGGTTTTAGACAATATATCTATACTTTTAGTAACATCTTCTATATTAATCACTTTAAATCCTCCTTTCAACAAGTTTTAAAATACTATTAAAATTATACTATAAAACCTAAAAAAATTCTATATTTTGCCTCGTATTCATTTAAAATATGAGGTATTAATGATATAATAGTTAAAAAACTTTTTTGAAAGGAGTGTGCAAAAATGAATTTGACACAATGGGCTGAAATAGCTTCTATAATATCTTGTATTGTTTCTATAATAAGTTTATTTATTAGTATTAAAGCATTAAATGAAATAATTAATATAAAAATATCAATTAACAATGGAGAAAAACAATCTAATAATGCTAAATTAAGTTTTAAGTCGGATATAAAACAATCAAACAGCATAAGAAAGTGAGGCATAAATGGAAAATAGTAGTAAATTTAATTTATTTTCAAAAGTTGAACAATCAAACAACATAAATAATTATAGTATTAGTTTAAGTGATGAGCAATTTAAAGAATACATGAAAGCGACCAAAAGTAATAATACGAAAACAGAAATTCAGAATATTATAAATTCAATTTTTGAAGATTCTGCCAATATAGTAAATAAAAAAGATTCTATATTTTATATAAATAAAAAGGATAAAGAAAAATTAGTAGGTTATATAGACAAACTTGAAACATTTAAAGTATTTTTCAACGAAAAAGAAGAACAAACAACTATATTTTATATTAATATGTTTAGTATTCTTATGCGAATTAATTGCAAAAGAATATTATCTCTTTTTCACGAACTTCCAATTTATTTAAAATCAAATAATGAAATATTATATATTTATGGCTGTGCTTTATCAGAAAGTAAATTGTATGACGAGGCAATTGAAATTTTTGATGATTTATATAAAGAAAATAATAACATTTATGCATTTATTCAAAAACTATTATGTTTGCTTTTACAAAATAAATATTCTGATTTATATGAACTTACTAAAAATATAAAAAAAGGAGATATAGACAATTATGGATATATAGCCTCTTACTATTTAATAGCAAAATGCGAAATACAAAAACTCACTGAAAGCGAAATAAAAAAACTTAATGCAAAATTTGGTGATAAACCGCTATTTTGTTCAACTGCTGCGATAATCATTTCAACAAAAATTAATAAAAAATCTAAAAGTATAAAAGAATATATAAAAGATGGGTTAAGAATATTAAATGATTTACCTTTCAATATATCTGCAACCACTATTTTTATAGAACAATGTTCAAGATTGAATGTTAATGAATATATTGTAAAATATTTAAATGATTATGCGGAAGAATCTGTACATTTGAATACAATATTATTAAATACTTTGATTAATCAAAAGAATAAAAGTGAAAAAGATTTCAAAAACATGGAAAATGTAATTATTTTTCTTGAAAAAGAAAAAGCAGAAACAATCGATATAAATAAGGCAAAAGCACAGATTTGTTTGCAAAATCATAAAGAACTTGAAGCAATAACTTATTTAACTAAATCATTTGATTTAGAAGAAAATGAAGAAGTTGCCTATAAGTGTCTACAACTTATAATAAATAACCATGATGATAATATAAATTCACAAAAATATATAGAATGTTTGAAGAAATCTAAAAGTCCCAAAATGGTAATGTTAGCTGCACATGGATTACAATACCAAAAAAAACAAGCAGAAGCAAAAAACGAAGCAATTAAATCTCTATACTTGTTAGGAAATAATTTTGATGTTAATATTTATCGTTGGTTTTGGGGAATTTTCATGTTTGATGAAGATAAAAAAAATCCTAACTTGGATTATGTTACATGTAATTGTGCAGTTACTATAAAAAATAAGCTTAATAATAAAAAACAAGTAATAATAATTGATGAACACATATCAGAAACTTATAAAATAATGGATGCAATTTGCTATCCTACTTCAAATTTAATTTCTATAGAACTACTTAATCGTGAAAAAAATGAAGATGTAACTATTGAAGACGTATCCTACCAAATTATAGATATTATTAATAAAGATTGTTATATGTTAAGAAAAGTTATGGAAAAGTTAAGTAAAAAAAATAAGAATAACAAATTTTTCAAAGAATTTAAATATAGTGAAAATGATGACGACCCATTAAAAGAAATTCGAGAACTTTTAATTGAAGATAGAGAATATTTAAAGAAAAAATTTGATCAATATGATATAGAACAAAATACTAATCCTGGTGGTTACAATTCTTTACCTCTATCAAATTTCTGCGATAATGAAAAAAATTATCAATCAATAATAGAATTGTTATTATATAACAAAGATATGAAATTATACGCTGGTGAACCTAATTTGCTTGACTTAAATAACAACAAAATAGTTATTGATTTAACATCTTTAGTAGTTTTACAAGAATTAAATCAACTTGAATTATTATTACCATATGTAAAAAATATATATTTTACTAAATCTTTAAAAAATAAAGTCAACTCTATTTTTCAAAAGGTTTCTAACGAAAAAGAAAAAACAATAAGAATATTTGTTGATGATGAAAATAACTTACATAGTACGGAAACAACTAAAGAAAGTAAAAAAAATAATGTGAACTTTTGGAGAGCAATATTATCATTAATAAATCAATGCAATATTGAAGAATTTGAAACTAACATGGATTCAGATAATTTTGACAAGTCACAATTTGATATGTTTAATTTGGCTATTGATAAAAATATGATATATATATGTGATGATTTAACTATTAGAAAATTAGCATATGCAGTTAGTAAAGGAAATTTATTAATGACAAATTCTAGTAGTATAATAAATTTATTGCATGATACTAACCCCAGTGAATATATTAAAATAATGAACCAATTAACAGAATTTAAATATATTCATTGTATTGACTGTTTAAGTTTGTTTTATTTAACCTTAGATGTTTTAAATATGAGAAATAATGAAGAATATAAACAGTATTATAAAAAAATAATACAAAATATTTTACAATCAAAATTTTTATATGAGTGTCATATATCAACTATACAACAATTCTTATCTACAACATTTAGGTTATTTAAAATTACAAAAGAATCTAATGAACTATTTGATATAATATTTGAAGAAACAAAAAATAAAAGTATTGAATATGCTATTCCTTTTGATATAAAAACAAGAAATGAGTTAATAGAAAATTAAATTTGTAATGTTTATAAATAATTTAATATAAATTATTGTAATAATTTTTATCTTTGATATAATGAATTTATCAGAAGTTGATTTAGTTTTTTCTTTCTTTAGTAACTCACCATCATCATAATTGCTAGTTTTATGTACATGGATAACCATATAATCATCAAATACTATTCAACATTCTTTAAAGATTCAACCATATCAATATTCTTTAAATTAAAATGGGTCACAACAATAACAATAACAGTAAAAATAATAGTAATTAAAGCTGAAAAAACATAACTTAAAAGAAACACTTCTCTATCAAACATTAAATAATCAGGTTCACAAGTAGAAATAATATAATGACATAAATAAGAGCCAGATGAAAGACCAATTAATATGCCAAGTATTGTCAATATAATAGTTTCTCTATTTATATATTTATCAACTTCTTTAACATAAAAACCTAACACTTTAAGTGTAGCTATTTCCCTTTTTCTTTCACTAATATTTATATTAGACAAATTGTATAAAACCACAAAAGCTAACATTGCTGCTGCAATAATTAAAATAGCCACTATAGAATCAATAGATGATAACATATCATTTAACGCATCTTTCACATCACTATTATTAATAATAGAAACAGCATCCTTACTAGCAATATACTTCATATCAAAATCATTACTATCATCTGAAGTACACTCATTTAAATCTATTAGAAAAGAATTTACTTTATAATTACCAAACAAACTATTATAAGTATTCTTATTTACGTACATATACTGATTAATATAATTTTTAACAATATAAGATACTTTTATAGTATAACTATTATTTTCATTATCAAGTAAAGTAATATCATCTCCGATAGATACATTTAAAAGTTTCGCAGTTTTTTCACTAATTACACAACTATCATCTAATATATCATCATAAATTTTATCTTCATTCTTATAATCAATTAAAGAAACAACCCCATTAAGCCTATTAAAATCATTTGGTACTATCAAAGATACATCTTGTTTTATATCACCTTTTAAAACACTAATACTTTGATAATTAACATCTACTGCTTTATTAACAATTTCTTCATTATTAATTTTATTAAGTAACTTTTCATAATCACCATTTTCATTAATAATCATCATTTTATCATATTTAAATATTTTACTATATTGATAATCATTTATATTTTTAATAGAATCTTTTAAACCAAAACCTGCCAAAATAAGTGCTGTACATCCAGCAATTCCCAAAATAGTTGTTAAGACTCTAGATTTATATCTAAAAATATTTCTAATAGTTATTTTATCAGAAAATTTAAGTCTTTTCCAAATAAATGATATTTTTTCAAGTAATATTTTTCTACCAGATTTAGGTACTTTAGGTCTCATTAAATTTGCAGGAACATCTTTTAAATTATAAATACATATAAAACATGCTGTACCACAAATACATAATATACATATCCAAAAACCAATCATATTATATGCACTATTAATTGAATATATAAATATCGGTATATTAAATAATTTTTTATAAATATTCCAAATAACATAAGGAATTGAATAAGAACCAATAAAAACACCTAAAATACCCCCAATAACAGTTGCTAAAAGTGAATAAATAACATATTTTAAAGTAATATAAAAATTATTATAACCCAAAGATTTTAATGTACCATTTTCAGTTCTATCTTCTTCAATCATCCTCATCATTGAAATAAGACTAACTAAA
Organism: uncultured bacterium; assembly: GCA_905216155.1. Taxonomy (GTDB): domain Bacteria; phylum Bacillota_I; class Bacilli_A; order RF39; family UBA660; genus CAJMSU01. The sequence continues at coordinate 26,564 of CAJMSU010000015.1, read as the reverse complement.
ACAGCAATTACAAAAAATATTAAAGGAAAAACATTTCCTAAATTCTTTATATTATCACTTGCATTAATTAGTTCTTTATATGAATTATTATCTAACCTATCGTAAAGATACCAATGTGGTTTAACAAGTTCATTTTCATTTATACTTATGTCATATAACTCATTATATTTTTCATCTTCTCTTTCTTTTTTTATAACATCAATCTTATTAATAGCATCATCAATAACATTTTTATATTCTTTACTATTAGTTAGCATATTTTTAGTATTATTTAAAGTTATATAAATAGCACTATAATAATCACTTTTTAATACATCTTCCAAAGTATAAGCATAATAATTAACTTTACCACTACCTAAATTAGTACTAGGTCTTTCAGAAGAAAAATACAAAGGACTTATAACAGTTCCTACTATTTTTTTATTACTACCCAAAATATTAATAGAATCTCCAATACTTAAATTATTATCTAAAAGCATCTTTTTTTCAACAACAATTTCATTATTACCATTAGGTAAACTACCATTTTCTAAATAAACTTTATTAATACTATTATTTAACCCCATTACTTTAACAACATATTGTTCATTATTTAACTTTAAATAAGTATCTGTTTCATATGAACCAATTACTTTATCAAATCCACCTATTTTAGATAAACTATTTATATCTTTATCATCAAGTCCAAGATTAGAAACAACTTTTATATCATAAACATTATTATCATCATAAAACTTATCTAAAGTTTTAAGTATATCTGGACTGCAAGCTTCAATCCCTGCATAAAAACCAATTCCAAGAAGGGCCATAGATAATAAAGATAAAAACCTTTTATAATTTTGCTTTATCTTCATAAATATATGTTTAAATAACATAGTTTTCATTTTACCACTCAATATCCTTTATATCCATAGGTTTTTCATTAATAATGATATCACTAACAGAACCATTTTTAAACTTTATAACTTTATCAGCCATTGGACTAATCGCAGAGTTATGTGTAATAATTACAACCGTCATATGTTCTAATCTACATGTATCTTGAAGCAATTTAAGTATTTGTTTACCGGTTTTATAATCTAAGGCCCCCGTAGGTTCATCACATAACAAAAGCTTAGGATTTTTACAAATAGCTCTAGCAATTGCAACCCTTTGTTGTTCTCCCCCACTAAGTTGAGCTGGAAAATTATTCATTCTATCTCTAAGTCCAACTTTATTTAATATTTCCTCTGGTTTTAAAGAATTTTTACAAAGCTGAGTGGCAAGCTCTACATTTTCAATAACAGTTAAATTTTGTATTAAATTATAAAATTGAAAAACAAAACCAATATCATTTCTTCGATACTTTATTAAATTCTTACCAGTTAATTTATTAACACATTTACCATCAACATAAACATTTCCACTTGTTAAAGTATCCATACCTCCCAAAATATTTAAACAAGTTGTTTTACCAGCCCCAGAAGGACCTAAAATACAAACAAGTTCTCCTTTTTCTATTTCAAAAGATGTATTAGATAAAGCTTTTATTTCAACTTCACCCATTTTATACACTTTATTTACATTTTTAAATTCTATATAAGCCATAATAATCCTCCATTTTACTTATCTAACCTATTTTTAACAGATTCAGCCATTTTTCTTTTTCCTTTCGTAGGAGCAAACTTTTTAACAACAGAACTTTTTCTATTGTTTTTAAGTCCTATATAAGCAAAAATACTAAAACAAACAGCACCGATAAAATTAACAAATAAATCCTTCATCGTATCATTTAAACCAATATCTAAATAACCATCATTAACAGTATAAAGTAAATTACCATCAGTATCATATATTAAAGTTTTACCAATATTATCTAAAATAACAGGTTTATTTTCACCACTAGGATTCATTGCAACCGAAGATACACTTGTAATAATAGTATCTTTTTGCATATCAAACTTTAAAAATTTATCTCCTCCATATTCAAAAAACTCCCATAAAGTACCAATAGTCATTGAAAAACTAAAAGCAACTAAACACAGATAAAATGGGGATAAATTAATATCTTTACTATTTTTATTAAGTAAATCCACTAATGAAAAGCCAACCGCAGTGGCTAAAAAACCATTAATAGTGTGCAAACAAGTATCCCAATGAGGAATTATACCATAAAAATTATTTATTTCTCCAAGTATTTCTGAAGAGAAAATAAACAAATAAATACTAATCTCTAAACCATCAGGTAATGTTATTTCATATTTATTTTGAATAAATAATGGAGCAAATAATAAGACAAGTGATAATAAACAGAGTAAAGCATTATTAAAATTTCCTCTTAGTATTTGTAAGATCATACATAATATAACCAAAAATCTTAATATTAAATATATAGCTAAAGAACTTCTTTTAGTTTCTTTATAAGCCATTTTTATTAATTTTTGTACATTAATTTTTTTCTTCATAATTATCAATTCCTTTATTTAGCACATATACTTTGTGTTTCAAGTGGTACTTTATAAGTAGTTATATTTTTACTACTATCAATTGCATTTATTAACAAATATAAATTATTATGTTCATCACAAGTTTTTTTATAATTATTAACTGTCAAAGTAACATTTTCTAAAAACTTTTCTAATTTAATTTTCTTACCATCACTATATTCATAAGAACTAATCCTTTTTTCTACATCCTCATGTGACTCATATAACATGCATTCTATTTTTTCATATTCTTTAGTATCATCTCCGCCACAATACTTAATATTGGTAATATAAATAGCACTTTTCTTATCATTATAAGCAATACTACCAGAAATATTAAAAGCATCACAAGTACTAGATATTGTTTTAAAACTAAAATCATCATCAATTTTATTTACAAATAAAATTATTAAAAATAACACCACAAATAAACATATAACACCAATAATTATGTATTTCTTATTATTTTTTTATTTTTCATAACGCACCTCACTATAAGAATTATATCATATGTAATAAAGATTTTGTATAATTTCATTTTAAAAAAACAAATGATACAATTAATTTATCAGAGAGATTTAATCAAATCTTATAGTCTTAATTTGGTAAACGTGCATAGTTAAGGCTCCATTGAGGAATCTGTTCGGAAAATCCGAACTTACATATATGAATCATTCGAAAGAATGATTTTTTTGTGTTTATAAATCATCCATCCAAAAAAGAAAGGATGGTGAAAATAATGAAACAATTTAATGTTTACAAGTCAACAATGAAATATTTAACAGATAAAAACTTATCTTTAAATGCTAAAGGTTTCTTAACTATTATTTTATTTAATGATGGAATTATTGGATTAGACATTCAAAAATATTGTACTGATAATAAAGAAACAATAAAAGATGCTTTACTGGAACTAAGAATCAATAAGTATATTAAGTACGATTCAGAATCTAAAAGATTAATAGCTGCTCCTGTTCCATATACTGAATAGGATGAAGATTTAAGATAAGAAAGGATTTGATTTATGTTAAATATTATTACAAAAGAAGTTCCAATTGAAGAAGAACTTCAATCAAAGATTCAATTTATTTGTGATTTTTGTAATGTTAAACCAACTTTTATTAACTGTTCTATTCGTAAAATTGAGAAAACAAATATTAATTATATTGAGCCAAATAAAATAATAATTAAAAGTACTACATTTCTTGCATTTAATCATAACAAAGATGTATATGTAGAAAACTTACAAAAACGCATTAATATTAGTGACTTACAAGAATATATTAAAGGTTTGTAAGCTATTGACATTGTTTTCAAAAATGATATTATAAATAACCAATGAAAGAGTATTCTCTAGAAAGAGAGGTACATCTATGATAAAATATATATGTAAACAAAATTTTATAATAATTAACGTTTTGAGGAGTCAGTAGTATTTAGACTTTACTAATACTATTTTCTCCTCTTTTTTTATAAAAGGAGGAAAAATTATGAATGAAGAAAAGAAAATCAAAGAAAAATATTTTGATGATAGTACGTATTTGCAAGCCTTGAATGAAAAAAAAGCTCAAGAGGCTTTAAAAATACTATGTAATATTGAACAATATGGAGATGAAAATAAAGGTCCTGATTTAATATCAAAAACAGACAATATAATTTATGGAATTGAACATTTTGAGTTTGATAGTACAAGAAATGATAAAAAAGGAAGTAGATTTAAACAACAGATAGGAATTATAGATAATAAGGTTAATAATGAAATAAAAATCAAAGATAAGGTTCACAATACTTCTGTATTAGAATTGAGTCAAGATTTGAATAATTACATAAATAATTATAAAAAAATATACAGTTATCATTATTCAAGAATTCAAAGTTATTTAGAAAATCTTAATAAAGACTATCCAGATTTAAAAAAAGAAATTTGGTTTTTTATAGAAGATGTAACTCCATTTGGGAATCACTATTTAGATAATGATTGTAAACCTTTACTTTTTCATCCAATGTTGTCAAGAGAATTAATTGAGCTATTTGAACAATCTTCGCAACTTCAAGGAATAATCTTTGCAACTAATTCGTTTGGAAATGAAAAGAAATTATTTGTATATCTTAAAAGCAAAAAAGAGATTAACTTACTAAAAAAAGAATGTTCAAAAGAATCTGTAAAAAGTTTATTAGTTCAAAATCCATTATGCTCTACAACTTTAATGAAAATAGATAATTTAGAAGAAGTTGAGAATAATGAATAATGGTATTAAAGTTCGTGCTGGTCTTTATTTGAGAGTTTCGACCGAAGATCAAGCTCGTGAAGGATTTAGTTTACCAGAACAAAAAGAACGATTAGAAGCCTATTGTAAGTTAAATGATTTTGAAATAATAGATTATTACGAAGATGCTGGAATTAGTGCTAAAAAAGGAAATTACAGACCTGAATGGGAAAGATTAAAAGAAGATATTAAAAGCAGAAAAATTAATACAATGATTGCTTTAAAACAAGATAGAATCACTAGAAGTATTTATGATTGGGAAAATATATTAAGTTTTTTGGAAGAAAATGAAGCTTATTTAGATTTTGTATATGATGATATTAATACCACTACTTCAAATGGTAGAATGATTTCACGTATTATGATGAGTGTGTCTCAAAATGAAATAGAAAGAACAAGTGAAAGAACTAAAGTTGGACTTGCGGGTGCAATAAAACAAGGACATATTCCAGCTCGTGCTCCACTTGGTTATAAACATATTGATAAAAAGTTAGTTCCTGATCCACTTACAAAAGATATTGTAATAAGAATATACAATTTATATTTTGAAGGAAAATCTTATTATAATATTGCTACTATATTTAATGAAGAACAAGTATTAGGTAAAACTAATTGGAAAGATACAGGAATATTAAGGATAATATCAATAAGGTTTATAAAGGAGATTATGTACATGGTAAAAGAACAAATCATCCTACTCTTTATAGAGATGTTGTTGAACCAATAATTAGTAAAGAAATGTGGGAAAATTGCCAAGTTCAAAAAAAAGAAAAATCAAAAGAACTATATGAGAACGCAAACTTATATTTTCTTACAAAAATTAAAATGTCCTAAGTGTGGAAGAATACTTGCTGGTGGTGCTTCACATAAAATTAAATCTGATAAATGGTATTTCTATTATAGATGTGAGAATTGCAAAAGCAATATTCACGAGGATAAAATTGAGGATAAAATAAAAGTTTTACTAGCCGACATATTAGAATACAATAATGTTGTTAATGAATTTTTCTTGCCAGTATTAAAATCTAAAATAGATAATCCAAAAGAACAATTAGAAAAAGAATTAAAATCTTTAAATAATAAACGAGATAGAATTAGAAAAGCATATATTGATGAACTATTTACTGAAGAAGAATTTAAACAAGAATCTAAATTAATAGAAAATCAAATTGAAATGGTTAATTCTAAATTGTTAGAAAACTCACAAGCAGAACAATTAAACTTTACTACCGAAGATATACTCTTAAAAAGAGATATGGATTTTATTAATAAAATAAAACTTCCAATATCTTATTATGCTTTTAATGATAATTGGAATTTACTAGATTGAAATACTAGAGCTGATATAGTTATGAGATATATTGATGATATAGAACTTGAACTTAAAGGAAATAAATATGAAGTTAAGCAAATTAACTTTAGAAGTACTTTCTATAGTGATTTTGAAGAATTATATAAGAAAGGTTATATCGATAAGAAAAGACCTCTTACATACGATTTTAATGATATATGTGTCGATACAAATATAAGGTATAGTGAATACTTACCTATTAAAGATATAATGCAACATCTATATAGATTAAATGAATATTATGAGGTTAATTTATATAAAGGAACTTATTATAAAGAAAATGAAAAATTAGATATAGGACCACTTCAAAGAAATGAAGTTCCTATTAGAGTATTCCCATTACAAAAAGATAATAATGGAAATAAAAATTGGTTATCAATGGGAATGCTTGCTACAAAGAATAACCCGAATGATATAAAGGTAAACATTAGAGATGTATTTGAAACAATACCCGATAATGTTACCAAAGAAGATTTTTAAAATGCGTGGCACGTTTTGTTTACGAAGTAAATGAAAGTGGCGATAGCAATTTAAAAATTACTACTTTATGAATTTTAACTATTACGAAGTTTTGGTTATTGCAAAATAAAGTAAACGGTTTCTAAGGTGGTAAACCTTAGCCCACTGGATATTTTGTATGGAACGTACAAAATTCCTAGGGGGTTAGAAATTTTGGATAAACAAAATAAGCACCAATTTGGTGCATTCTGAACGGAGAAAATCTATGGCTGAACTTGCTTATTCTCTGCATTTAGGTAGTGATAAAAACAGAAAAAATATATCTAAACAAAATAGAAAAAATAATTTAAGTAAAACAACTTCACTACCAAATAATGCTATTCAAAACGTAAGACAACTATCAAAAGTAGATAAACATAATTATAGAGATAATGAACAAGAACTAATTGAAATAATTAGAGGTACTTCTTCACCGCTAGAAGATGTTAAACAACTTTATTTAGATGAATTTGAAAATGCTAGACTTGAATATAATTCTAAACAATCTAGACCAAGTCGTATGATAGATGATTATTTTGATAATGTTTCTAATAATGAAAAAAAAGATCTAGCATGTGAGATTATTATTGAACTTGGAGATAAAGAATATTGGGATACAAAAGATATTGAATTTAAAAGTAAAATGTCTGAAGTATAAATGATTTAGAATTATTAGTTCCTAATTTTAAAGTAGCTAGTGCTATTATTCATTATGATGAAACAAGTCAACATATGCATATCGTAGGTGTTCCAATAAAATATAAAAACAAAAATGGTATGGAAAACAAGTTGGTAAATCAGATGTATTTACAAAAGAATCTTTAATTATATTACAAAATAAAATGAGAACTTTATGTATTGAAGAATTTAACCAAGAGTATAATTTAGATTCAACTTTAAAGAAAAAACAAAAAGGAAGAAATATGGATATTCATGTATCTGATATGGATAACTATATTGCACTAAAAAAGCAACTTGAAAAGAATAATAAAAATTTAGAGAAAGCAAATAAAAAATCTCTAGAACTAAAACAAAATTCTAAAGATATAAAAGATAAAATTGATAAACTAAAATCTTCTAAATTAAATAAAGATAATTATATTTTATCTAAATCTGATAAATATATTGATGTAGTTAATGATATGTATGAAGATAATGTTTTAGATGATGATATTAAAGATTTAAAATTAAATAAAGAAAAAGATGATTTTGAGAGATAATTTCATTATCATCTTTTTTGATATGCTAAATATTTATAATTAAATAATAAGGAATTACATCATCTCCTTTAAAATAGGGTATAAAAAAAGAATAGCATTGCTACTAATCTCGTAATTAAATTATTTTGAACTTTATGTATTTCGGAATAACGGTCTCGAGTTTCAACACTATGTAATAATGATTCACATATGGTTTAGATTAGTAAGATGAAAGAAACACTTTATTCACGACAAAGAAAGCAGAATCAATGTACTTTAATATTCAAACTAAAATAACTTTTTATTTAATTTTTTATTTAATTCATCATTTACTACTGATAATTTGTCATTTAATATATCTAAAAATAATAACTTTCTTATTTTTTTACCATCTATTATATATTTTTCAATTCTTCCAACTGAAATAGCAAATTTATATTTTTCATCTTCATTGTCAGAAATTCTATTAATAATTTCTTGTATTTTAAATCTCTTTTCAACATCTGTGCAATTGTAATTTAGTATTAATATAAGTTCAGACATATAATTTAAATCTCTTGACAATTCAATTCCTTTTATATTGTTCGATCTAACTCCATAAATAGATACATAGAATTCAATCATTTCGTCAATATATTCTGATTGAGTATATTTGATTACTGTACCAAGTTCAAACAAAAATAATTTATTTTGTGACAAATAGTATAAGTCTTGCCTTCTATCAAAAACTCTTTTCATATCATCATTTTCTTTTACTTCTGTATCTACAAGATTAATTGAATTATCTATTTTATTTATGCAATTATCTTGTTCTCTTTTCATTTTATGTTTTTGTAATACTTTTTTTATTTTATTATCTCTATCTTTATCTTTCCAAAGTATTTTTACACCATCTATTTCTATATATGATTCGATTTCTGCATCTTCCAAATTTTTAAAGCTTTCAATAATACCCTCTATTGTCATTTCATCATTAAATTCTATTTTATACATCACATCAATCACCCTTTCCATAATAATTGTACAAAATTATGTAATTCATCTATTTCTGTTAACTTCATTTTTTAATAAAGAAGTTATTACTTCTTATATGTAAAAATCAATAATTTTTTCTTTTTTAGTCATTTAATACAAAGTATCACCTTAAATGTGATGGTTATTATATACTAAAAGTGTTGTTTTTTCAATAGTTTCAAGCCAAAAAAATTGACACTATTTTTTCTACAAGATAATCAGTTTTTATTTTTGATTTTCTTATTATCGTGATCTTCTTGAACTTTTTTGTTCAAAAATCTAAAAAGTATGTTATTATACTTGTATAGATTAGTTGTTTATAAACTTTTACTATTAGTAGTTTTGAATAACCTTTGTTATCGCTCCATTTAAAATAACAACTGATTCAGTAATGAATTGGTTTTTTTTGTGTTTAACCTCCCGTAGTTAGCTTGGAAGTTCACTGATAAACAGTTATATAATAACGACGTTAGTATAAATTTATCTAGAAATATTTTCTATATTATCTAATATATTTTTATTTTTAATTTCCATAATATCATCAAATATACTATACCATTTAATTTGTACACAAAATCTTTTTTTCTCATATTTCGGATTATAATTTAGATTTCTAGTCATCGGTTGACAAAATAAGTTTCCAAAATGTACCCCAGTTGAGTAAATATCTTGTTTTGACATCAAGATATTCATAACATCATCACTAGAAATAAATAGAAAATCATTAACTGTACCATAAATAATACCATCTACTTTAATAGCTGAATTTTTACCTTGTAAAACAAATCTATTGATAGCTCTTCTTAAAACATATGGGTTATTAATTTGTTCATTAATATAATCTATTTTATCTTGATTTTGTTCTTTATACTCATGTCCACTTATTCTGTTAATTCCCCTACCGTTTTGCGTTCCATCGGCATAATGATAACGTAAATATTCTATAACAGCTTCTCTAGATACATTTGAATCAATTAGAAAATGAATAAAGCTAGAGATTCCTTCGACATGGACTGAATTATTAATACCCTTTTTGATACTAATTCTCTTAATAATACCATTTACAATTATCTCAATATCAAACTTTTTCTTTTCATAATCCTTTCTACAGTAAACCACATTGTCATTATCAAGATTTCCATAAAGATTAAAAAGTAAATCCTGAAAATTAGGTAATAAAGCAGAAAATTTCTTTCTATTTAAACTCCTAACAAATTCGTTTTCATTTTGATATCCATCAATTTCATAATTCATAATTACATTCCTCCCATAATTATGATAAACAGTAAATTAAATTTTTTCCTGAAAAGACCATATAAAATTCTAATTACTTACAATACCCATCTATAATTTCAATGTTATACAATTAATTTTTTTCAACCAAGACAAAAAAGATAATGGTTTATCACAACCATTATCTAACTAATAAATAACCTACATAGGAAAAGTATAATATCAACATAAATATTCCTCTAGTTTTAGTAATCTTTTGGTCCTTTAAAACAAATCCATATACTAAGATACCTGCTATAACCATTACTATCATATCAATCAAAGAATTATAACTTATTGTTAATGGATTAACTATTGAAGAAAAGCCTAAAATCATAAGAATATTAAAGATATTAGAACCAATTACATTTCCAATAGCAATATCATCCTCACCTTTTTTAGCAGCTACGACACTAGTTACTAATTCTGGAAGTGATGTTCCAACAGCTACTACTGTAAGAGCAATAACACTATCACTTATACCAATTATTTTAGCAATAGCAGTAGCACTATTAACAACTAACTCCCCACCACCTACTATTGCAATTAGTCCTATGATAATAAATAGTATTTCCTTGAAAGTCACTTTTTCTCTAGAGTTCTCTTCCTTTTTCATATTACCTTTAGCATCGCCTAGTAAAGAGTACATATAAATTCCTAGAAAACAAACAAGTAATAAACCATTTACTCTATTAATCGTTCCAACTTTACCACTTTCTATATAAGTACCTACACTTATTATAAATAAAGCAACATAAGATAGAAATAAGTAAACAAAATCTCTTGTAACTAGCTTTCTTTTACAATTTAAAGTAGCAAATAAACTAGTAGCACCAAGTACCAATAACATATTACAAATATTAGAACCTACTACATTACCAACTGATATAGCACTATTTCCTTTAAACGAAGCAATTAAACTAACAGCCAACTCTGGTGCACTAGTACCAAAAGCTACAATTGTTAAACCAATGATAAGACTAGGTATACCAAGAGCTTTAGCAACATTACTACATCCATCTACAAAAGCATCTGCTCCTTTAACTAATAAAACAAATCCTACAACTAATAATAAAATTTCTAAAAATATCATCTTCTACTCCTTTCTTTTCTGATATAAAAAGAGACTTAGTCTGCTTTCTATATCTTGCAAACAAGTCTCATTGTCTATAATAAAGCCAGATAAAAATCATGATGTTGACTTTATTACATGCTAGATTCTAACATGCCAACTACTCCCTTATTAACAGTATAAGTGTAACCTTTTAATAGGTATTAGTCAAGTGCTTCTTTATGAAGTTTCACCATCATATTGTAAACTAAACCTACTCCCAAGATAACAATTACAAAACTATATAATCCACCAATGATAGGAATTAACCTTATTAGTCTAGTAATTACTACACCAATTAATATTTGTAAATAAATATTATTTAGTTTTAAGATTTTATTACCTATTAATCTACCAAAATAAACTGATGAAATAATACTTGATAGATAAATAATTATTCCATATAAGATTAAAGCTATAATAGCAAGTGGTATACAAACAATACTAATCATTAATATTACAGAAATAACCGGTACTGCTATCAAGAAAAGAAAACCATTTCCAAAAGTTTTAAATACTTTATCTTTCTTAACCTCATCAAGTACTTTATAGCTAGCTGGTAATAGTAAATATATTGCTAAAGCTACTAAAAAGCTAGTTACTATTCCTAATAGAATACTACTAATTGATGGTACAACATAATCCTTACTCTTCTCATCAACATGATATGTTTTTATCTCTTTAATACTAGCATTAGTATTAGAATAATCTATATTATCATTATATTTTAAGGTACCATTTATCTTAGTATTATCAGATATTGTTAACTTACCACTATTTAGAGTGACATCACCACCTATTTCTTTAGAATCAATGATAACCTCACTAGCTGCTAAAAAGATATTTCCTTTAATATCTGCTGATATTGTTATAGTATTACCTGCTACATATAAATCCCTTGCTATATTAGCACTACTATCAATTACTATTTGATTACCTGCAACAAATAAATCTCTAGTAACCATACCTTTAAAGTTAATACTATTACCAGCAAACATTCCATATTCAGAACTACCATTTATGTTTAGATTATTACCAGCCGTAAAATCAATTCCTTTAACCATATTATTAGTAGAAACATCATCACCGGCTGTAAACATACTATGATTTACTGTCTTAACAGTATTATTACTTATATTTAGATAGTTACTATCTTCAGCATAAACATTAGGTAAGATTAGAAAACTACTAATTATAAGTAAAATAAACAATTTTTTTATATTTTCCATATTCACCTCTCCTACTATAAGGATAGCATATTATTATTTAAAAATGAACATTTTTCTACTTCTTACCACTCCAAATTTCATACCAGTTTTTAATACTTTCTTTAGAGTCACCTGCTACTTCTTTTATTACTGACCAAGTAAGTCCGAAGTTCTTCTTTAAATTTTGAAAGTCTTCCTTAGCACTATCACAAATAGAACTATCTTTACTACAAATAGCTGATGTAATATTTAAATAGCTACTAACTACTTTATCTTTAACAGTAGTATATGCCCTACCTGTCTTACTACTAATTTCTTCTTTATAATTAGGAAAGTATTTTTCCACCTTTGAGTCTAGATAAAGCATTGCTTCTAGTACTTTCAATTTAGCTTCATTAGTTAATTCTTTAAAAGTATGTCCTTTAATAGTACCATCATAAAAGATAAAATCAACCAAAGTAACAAAGTTAGTTTTTAAACTACTAGTAGCACTATCATCTTTCAGCGTATTAACATAAGTTACTACTTCATCATCAATATTTGTATCAGTACTAGAACTATTTACTTGATTATTATTAGTAGTTATAGTAGTACTATTATCAGTAGATTGATAATCATTACTAGCTTCACTTTTCTCTACTGTTTTTTCTTCTTCCTTAGCTTTATAATCAACTATTAAATCTTCATCACTTACTTTAATATTAGTTAATCCATCTTTTTCTTTCTTATCTTTATTTTTATAAGTAAACTTAATCTTATCTTTTTCCTTATAGTCACCTTTATAATTAGTAATTAAATAATCTTTGTTTTTACTACTACCTAGTAAATATTTCTTTCCTACTGCTTCTACAGTAACAGTTACCTCATTACTTTTATTTTCATCTTTCTTAGAAATAATAAATAGAGTTGTTACTAAAACTAACAAACATATTAAAATGATAATAATTATATTTTTCATCTTTTCTTTATTCATATATCCTCACTTCTTGCCTGTATTATAACACAGGTTGCTAAAAAAGAATATTAAAAGTTTTAAATATTACGTCACTTAAATCCATATAAAAAGAATCCTAAAGATTCCTTAATTTTACTAGAATATAAATACTTTCTATTAGACTAGCTACTTCTGCTATTATCAAGAAAGATCCAGCAAGAGTGGTTAAGGCTATTAATGAACTAAATGGATTATTAATCAACACTACTCCTAGAATAATCATTAATATTTGAGTGATTAGTAATAAGAACCAATTACTACCTGCAATAGCACTTAGATTAATCGATAACTGCATCTTTATTAAATTACTAACTATTATCCATATACCTAAAATCACTGGAAAAACATTAATTAAATCCATTCTATAAAGATAGATAAGACTACCAGTTAATGTTGTTACTATTCCTGTTACTAAATCAAGACTAAATAGTCTTTCTTCATTAGGTAACATAAAGTAAGAGATAAAACTACTAATACCATTAACCATCATAATAGCAGCAAAAAATATAACTGCTACTTCTAATGACTTCATAGGACTAACTAATAAGAATATTCCTAAAATAATTAACAAGCTAGATATCAAAATAGAATACTTTTCAAAATTCTTTAAATAATTTCTAATCATTACTACACCTCCATATCATTAGTATACTACTTAAGATTTAATAATTAAATAGCTTAAAATAATTATTGTGTCAACTAATGTTTATTAATAAGCAGAAAATATTCTTCTATCTAAGAAATCACTATTTCGGTAAGGAATTAACACCTTAAAGCTACCTGATGAATAAGGAGCTATTTGATATTCTTGAAAGAAAAGAATAATTCCTCTAGGAGTAAAAGCAAACACTTGATAATTATCTATAACTGGTTTAGTCCCTTCTAACAGCATATTTCTATCAACAATACGTTTATTGTTTAAAAGTTTACTTCTAGTTTCTTTTGATAAATAATTTAAAAGAAATGGATCTTTATCTATTAAATCAGCCATAGTAATAATCTTATTATTAATAGTATCATAAGTAAAAGATATTATTCTATTATCAGGATGAGCTCCAAAGACAAAACTAGATATATAAAATACATAACTATCATAACTATTATATCTATAATACTCATAAGTAATAGTTAAATTACAAGGAAGTTCTATTTGATATTTTTCTTTAGCAAAGTCTAAAAAATTATCTACTTCATTTTTAATAAACGCAGTTAGTTTTTCTTTTAAATTCTCATATGGTACTTGGGGAAAAGCAATATTTATTTCATTTTTCAAAATAATCACCTATTAAAATATATGTTGTTTTTAATTTTATAGAATAATACTTTCTAGATTTTGAAATACTAATAATGGTGATTGACATGAAAATCCATCTAGGTTATGTAGCAAGTCCCCTATCTTTAGATAATATTACTTACTCTCATACTATGACTTATAAGACTTACTCTAGTCTAACTTCTGAAGATAGTAATAGAAGGTTAAGAGAAATTATTAATAGAAATTTATATATCTTTGATAATGTTATTAACTATAATCATATAAATGAAGTATATTTCTATAGAATGTCTCCTAATATTATTCCTCTAGCTACTCATGATAAAGTTAATTTTGATTATTTATTACCTTTTAGTGAAAAGTTTAATGATATAGGAAAAAAGATAAAGAGGTATAGAATGCGAGTTGATACTCATTTAGATCAGTATTGTGTTTTAAATAGTGTTAATGAAAAAGTTGTAGAAATATCTATAAAACAAATTGAATACCATTATAATCTTTTTAAATTACTAGGAATAAATGGTAAAGCAATTATTCATGTTGGGAGTGGTAAGGATAATAAAGAAGAAAGTGTTAAAAGATTTATTACTAATTTTAAAAAGTTACCTGATTATTTAAAAGATATTATCATTTTAGAAAATGATGATAAACTATTTACTTTTGAAGATACTCTAGCTATTTGTAAAAAATTAAATATTCCTATGGTTTTAGATTATCATCATTATAAATGTAATAATAAAAAGAAATTAACAACTAGTGATTTAAAAGATATTTTATCTACTTGGAAGGATACGAAGTTAAAACCAAAAATACACTTTTCTTCTCCCAAAAGTAGAAAGGATAAGAGAAGTCATCATAATTATATTGATGAAAAAGAGTTTATTAAATTTCTTGATTTATTAAAAAAAGTTGATGAAGATGTTGATATTATGTTAGAGTGTAAAATGCGAGATATGGCTTTATTCAAGTTAGTGAGACAGTTAAAATGTCATAGTGAATATACATTTATTAATGAAACAACCTTTAAATTGTAAAAAAATGCTTGACTGGGGTTTATTAATGTGCTAAGATAGACTTGTCTTTCGAATGGGAAAGCATGCGCTCGTAGCTCAGTTGGATAGAGCGTTTGGCTACGAACCAAAAGGTCAGGGGTTCGAATCCCTTCGAGCGCACCAGTTCGGGAAGTAGTTCAACTTGGTAGAGCACTTGGTTTGGGACCAAGCTGTTGCAGGTTCAAATCCTGTCTTCCCGACCAGTTAGAATTTTAAAGGACTGTTGAGAAATTAGACAACTAACTCTCTTAACAGTCCTTTTTATATCTAAATATTTCTTTTTTAAAGTCATTAAAACTTAATGTAAGCATTCTTAATAACTTAAACCAATATAAGGTAAACATTTAGAAAATATTTTATATACAATATAATGAATAAAATATTTACCAGTTATACCCTATCAGTGTATAAGAATTAATAAAAAGCAGCAAAAAGCTTGCAATTTATTTTGACCGGGTATACAATTAATATGTAAATGAGCTCTGGATCCCGTGTGGACCAGAGATTTTTTTTGGAGATGATTAGTATGATAAAAGAATTTAAAACAATAGATGAGCAAATTGAAATATTAAAAAGCAGAGGATTAGTCTTTGATGATGAAGAATTTGCTAAAGAAAAGTTGTTAGAAACTAATTACTATAATACAATTAATGGATATAAGAAATTATTTGTAACAACTGATGTTAACGGTAATGAAATTTTTAAAAATAAGGCAAAGTACGAAGAATTGTTTTACCTTTCTGAATTTGATAGAAGTATAAGAACCGTATACTTAGAAAATATTTTAAAAATTGAGAACAGATTGAAAACACTAGTGGCATATTACTTTTCTGAAGAATACGGACATGATAATTATTTAAAAATTGATAATTTTGATACATTAAAAACCAGTAGTAATAAAGATGATGTTATAGAAAGAAGAATTAAAAGTATTCAATATTTAATTTCTTCTATTCAAAAAGAAATAGCAGATTCTATCGAGAAGAAAGCTTATATTAATCATTATATAACAAAATATGGCTATGTTCCCTTATGGGTTTTAGTAAATGCATTATCATTAGGAACAATTTCAAAATTTTATGAATATATAAAGCAACCTCTAAGAGTTAAAATAGCAAAACATTTTAATGTTAATGAAGGTGATTTATGTGTTTATATTAAAATGTTAGCATTTTGGAGAAATCTATGTGCTCACGATGAAAGACTATATGATTCTACATCATTCAAAAAAATAAGTTTACCTAACACAAAATATCATATTGCATTAAATATACCAATTCAAGGTAATCAATATATTAAAGGTAAAAATGATTTATTTGCTTTAACAATTGTACTTAAAATATTGCTATCTAAAAAAGACTTTAATCATTTTTATAATAAAGTAAATGGTAGAATATATAGTATTACTAGTAAGTTAGAATCAATTAGTATAGAAGATGTAAAAAAAGCCATGGGATTTCCACACGACTGGGAGCAAATAAAAAAGTCCTAGTTCCACACGGGATACTAGGCACATTGTATATTATGATAAATAAATATAAAAATATACATATTATAGTTTTTAATAAATGATATTAGTTTAGAATATAGAAACAATTTTTCGAACAATATACATGAAATATCATATATAAATTGGAAACTGTAGCCATTCTTATAATGAAAAATTAAGATAAAATTACATATTTACTATCTCACTATTAACAACATAATCTAGATATTCTCTAGCATCTATATGCTTCTTTGGTCTTTCAAACTTTCTAAGTATAACTTTAGATAATTCCAAATCACTAATATTAAAAGTTTTTAAGTAAGAAATATAATTATTCTTAGTAAACCAATTCCTTTCCAGTTATGTTTGATCAAAACAATTACCTGTCATAGTAGTTAAAATATCCCTAGTACTTTCTAATATATACTCTAAATACCAATCACCATCATTATTTAAATATACTTTACTACTCTTAGATAAATAGCCATAATTAATCTTATCCATAAACATTAATAACTAATTTGGTGTTTTAATCTTTTGATATTCATCTATCATATTATCCCCTACTTTTCATAATTCCAAAGACCAAGTTTTCCCTTAACTTTTATAGGTTGGTCATATTTACATATATTTTCTAGTTTCCAAGCATAAGTCTCAACATGATTACTTCTTCCATAAACAAGTGGATTAATATCACGTAATTTTTTGTTAAACTCTTCATCTACTAAAATACAATCTACTAATGTCGCTTCTCCAATAATTTCTCCTTTATAATAATTAAGATTATAAGAGCTAAATCTTTCAGCCATATCTTTTTCTAAAGTCATCCCAGCATGAATTAAAATTTTACCCCGATATTTAGTCTTCCAACTTCTAAATTCATATTCCTTATAGCCATTGATAATTAAAGAAGCCCATGGTTCTTTTATTGTCAATACTTTCATAACTACCACCTCTACCTACATAATAGCACATATTAACTATATACTAAAGAAAAAGATGAGACAACCTCATCTTAGTGAAAATTACAACAAGAGCCTTGATTGATATTACTTACTACATTCTCTTCACAGCAAGAATATTCTGGACAATAAGTATGTTTATAAATGTGATGATTAATTATTCTGGTTCTAATAGGACAAACATGGGGAACTTGATGAATTATAGTTCTATTAACTTGTCTTTCTTGCATAGGTTCGATAATAGGACTTTGGGTAATTCCTTGTATATAACCACCCTGATTCATTCCCATACCATTAATATTAACATCAATATCCATATCTTGATCAATTATATTTCCATCCCCTACAATACTAGCAGATTGATTCATATCAAAATCTTGATTATTATATAACATTATATTTCCTCCTCTAATATAGAGTATGACATTACACCATTAAAGCATCTTTATTTTGCCTAAGAAAAGTGCTATAATATGTCCTAATAAAAAAAGAGGGGATAACTATGTTAGAAGAAATTAAACAAATAAAAGATTTAGAAACTATCTTTAATATGTTAAATAATATTGATGACTTTAATCTATCCGAAGATGAATATGCAAAAGTTATTAACTATTTAGCAAGAAAATATATAGAAGTAGAAAAATATCTAACTGATAATTATCCTTTACTATATTTATTAAATAAAAAGATGAAAGAAAAGAATGCTCCCCTACAATTATATTTTAAATCTAAGATAATGTATAAAATAATGAAAAATAATCTATATCCTTACTTTGAAAAACTAGACAGTAACTTTGATTTTACTAATCTAGAATATAAAGGATCAGGTTCATCTAACTTTACTTTCTTTTTTGCAGATAAAGTATTAAAAATTGGTGATAAAAAAGCTACTTTTGACTTTCCTACTTTCTATCGTTTTAATGATTTAATTGTTCAAAAGAAATTCCCATTAGAAAAGAATAATCTATATATTGAGATAAGTCCTAAAGGAGAAGCTATTAAACTAACTAAAGATGATATCACTGATATAAAGAAAGACCTGGAAAGAGCTAGTCTAGTAATTGGTGATAATAACTTTGAATCTAATTTCGCTTTGTTTACTGATGAGATGAATTACCAGGGATTTAAAGATGTAGATGGTAATCACAAAGTAATTGATATTACTCAAAGTAAAAGTTATCAAAAGAAAAAGATCAAATTAATTGATCTTGACTATATTTATCATAAAGATGATAAAAGGATTAGTATACCTAAACTTTAGAAAGGTAATTGCATATTATCTTTCTTAAAGCCTTTCATCATCTTTTTCATTTGTTCAAATTGAATAAGTAGTTGATTTACCTCTTGAACAGATCTACCACTACCTTTAGCTATTCTTGTCTTTCTACTAGCTTTAATAATTCTAGGATCACGTCTTTCTTCTTTAGTCATAGAAAGAATAATAGCTTCTACATGAGCAAGTTGCTTTTCAGGTATTTGGATATTAGAAAGTCCCATCTTTTTAGCACCTGGTATTAACTTGATTAAATTCTCGAGTGGTCCTAACTTCTTTATTTGTTTCATGGAAGTTAAAAAGTCCTCTAAATCAAACTTACCTTGTTGTAATCTTTTAGCTGCCTTAGTAGCTGCTTTCTCATCAATTGCTTCTTCTGCTTGTTCAACTAAAGAGATAATATCACCCATATCTAGAATTCTACCAGCCATTCTTTCTGGATCAAAACTAGATAAACCATCTAACTTCTCACTAGTACCAATAAACTTAATAGGAAGATTAGTTAAATGACGAACAGAAAGAGCAACTCCTCCTCTAGTATCACCATCTAACTTAGTTAAGATAACACCAGTTAAGTTTAACTTTTCATTAAAACCATCAATTACATGAATAGCATCTTGTCCCATCATCGAATCAAGTACTAATAAAGTTTCTTGTGGTTTAATAGCCTCTTCTACTTCCTTTAATTCTTCCATTAACTGTTCATCAATTTGTAAACGTCCAGCAGTATCAATTAAGACATAATCAAAACCATTTTCTTTAGCATAATTATAAGCTCTTTGACATAAAGAAACAGGATTAGTTATACCTTCTTCATATACTTCAATATTTAACTGTTTACCTAGTTGTTTTAACTGATCAATGGCAGCTGGTCTATAAATATCACCCGCTACTAGTAATGGTTTCTTCTTATACTTTTTTCTTAAATAATTAGCAAGCTTACCAATAGTAGTAGTTTTACCAGATCCTTGAAGACCAACCAACATCAAAGTAGCAGGATTACCTTCCATATTTAAAGGAGCTGCTTCTCCTCCTAATAATTCAGTTAATTCATCTTTTACTATTTTAACGAATAAGTCACCCGGTTTAATACTCCTTTTAACTTCTTCACCTAAAGCTTTTTCTTTTACTTTAGTAGTAAACTCTTTTACTACTTTATAGTTAACATCAGCTTCCAATAAAGAAAGCCTGATTTCTCTCATCATCTCATCAATATTTTCTTCAGTTATCTTTCCATAACCTTTCGCTTTATGGAGAACTTCTTGTAAACGATCTCCTAGACTTTCAAACATATTTTCATCTCCACTTCCTTATCTATTATATCTAACTTTGACTTACTTTGTCTATTTATTTATCACTAAAAAGAAAAAGAACTACCCAGGTATTTCTAGTTCCTTAACTTTACCATAATCACTATAATCTACTTTTATAGTAAGATGCTCTACTACATTATAACTATAACTATGATAACTATCTAGTTGATAAATAATTTCTACTACATTTTTATTTTCATCTGTAGTTAAACTAATTAAATTAACTTGGTCATCTAAATCTACTTCCTTATTATCAATGATAGATAAAAGTGAGGTTGAACTTATCTCATATTGATAAATAGTATTACCATTTTCATAAGTAGTCTTTGCTTTCAAATGAGCAGTATCAAGTATCTTCTTTATGATAGAATAATCATTAAGTCTAGAATACAAATAAGGATTAACTGATACTTTATAACTATTGCTTTCTTTTTCTAAATAAATATCATTATAAGAGAAAAAGTTTTTAATACCATTATCACTAGTCATTAAGAAAGAACTTCTTCCCCCATTAGCTTCACCTGTAAAGATAGTTTTAATACTATTTCTTGTCTCTTCTCTTGTAAAGCGATAGTTACCTTCTTCTAATTTTTTTAAATCATAATCAGCTTTTATACTAGTAGTAGATTGACTACTAGTATTAGTATTATTCTTCTTATTATTACTAAGATTAGTTCTAGCCATTAAAATTATAACCAGAAAGAAAACAAAATAGAAAAGAAAAAACAAGATGGCTCTTCCTCTTTCTGACTTTAATAAATTATTAACAACCTTCTTAGTATCTTTCTTTTTCATTTATCTTAATACTTTCCCTTTCAACTCTTCTTTTGAAACCCCATTTAAAAAGTCTTTAGCAGCACATCTTCTCTTACCTTCTAGGGCAAGATCAGTAATTACTAATTCTTTTCCACCACAAACAACACTAAAACCATCATGATGAAAATTAACTATTGTACCATTTTCAGTATTTGGATAATACTTATCACCAAAACGAACATCATATACTTTTAATCTTTTACCATCAAGAGTCGTATAACAAGCTGGTACAGGATTTAATCCTCTTACTTGTCTATCTACCTCTTCACAAGTTTTATTAAAATCTATTTTTTCTTCTTCTCTTGAAATATTATAACCATAAGTTGCTTCTTCTTCCTTTTGTTTTAGAGGGACTATTTTTTTATCAATTAATAAGGGAATAGTAGCTTTTAATAAATCTTTAGCCATTTCACTTAATTTATATTGTAATGTACCTAAAGTATCATCATCTCTTATTTCCGTTTTAACTTGAGTTAAGATATCACCTTGATCCATTTTTTTAGACATATACATAATAGTAATACCCGTTTCTTTATAGCCATCAATTATAGCATGATGAATTGGGGCTCCTCCCCTTAGTTTTGGTAAAAGAGAAGCATGAACATTAATACAACCATACTTAGGGTAATTAAGTATCTCTTCTGGTAATATCTGTCCATATGCACAAGTTACTATTAAGTCTGGTTTTAAATCTAAAATAGGTTGATACTCTTCTTTTATATGTCTTGGTTGAAAGACTTTTAAACCCAGCTCTTCACTAACAACTTTAACAGGAGGTGGAGTCATAATCTTCTTTCTACCCACCATTTTATCAGGTTGAGTAACTACTCCTACTACTTCATAATTATCATTTAATAACTTAACTATAGGAACAGCAAACTCAGGGGTTCCCATAAATACTACTTTTAAACTCATCTAAACTCCTCCAATTCCATAATATCTAAATACAATAAATAGTGTACAACCTAAAGAGATAAATAGCAATCCTAATAGCGAAAGAATTGTAGCATAACCATAACTAACACTTCTCTTAGGAACTATTACTGGTACTTCCTTCTTTTCTACTACTTCTTCTTTTTCTTTCACTATAAACCTATTTTCTTTTATCTCTTTATAACTAGGAAAAGTTTTAACTGTAAAACTAAGTGGAAATAAAGGAGAATATCTTCTAATATGAGAATACTTACTATCAGTAATTCTAGCTATAGAAACAACTAAATCTTCATATTTTGATTTTTTAATTATTTCATCTATATCATCTAGACTATCTTTTCCTACATCTTTTCTAGAAATAAAAGCTATTTCTGGTAATGAATTACTAGCATCTAATAAATTCCACTGTTTAGAAAAAGCTGTTACTACTGTGTCTTTTTCTTTATCAGTCATGTTTAAATGTTTTGCTAAAAGTAACAAGTTATTTCTACAAGCATCCATATCTTTACGATAATAAGCTTCATAATCATAACTAGCATTATCTTTATAATATTTAGAAGTAGCTACTAAATTACAAAAATACTGAGGACTTCTAAAAGCATAATAATAAGCCATCGCTGGTGAATCTGTTATAGAAATAGATGTAATACCATCAAGTAAATATTTAGGTATCATATCATTATACTTATGATTTTTAAAGATATAGTAAAGTTTTTTCATATAAAATACAGGATAAGAATAATCTTTAGCATCAATTCCATTTTCTTCTACTAATTCTTTAAAAGCACTTGGAAAACTATGAAACATATAACCATTAACTATATACTCTTCATATAGATATGATAAGATTTTCCTTTTATTGTCACTAGATGTTTTATCAGTTAAATTAAGTTTTAATCTTATTAATTCTCCTAATAATTCATTAGACCATAAAACTAATTCTTTATGATCATTATAGCTATAAACCATTTTTTTTAACTCATCCATACAATATAAAAAATTATTGGTATCTTTTATAACAATACAATATTTTATTAAAAAGTCCATTACTATCATTAGGGAGTATTGATTATAGCCATACTTTTCTCCATTAGGGGAAAAGACTGATACTTTATTAATAGTTTTAGAAGATTCTAATGTATCATGAAGAAGATTTAACACTTCAGGCATCTTAAATATTTCTAAAGGCATGATATCAACCCCAATCTTATCTAAATTATACAAGAAAAAGACAGCTTTTACAAGTGTCTTTAAATTTTAAATTACATAAAAGTTGGTGGAATACTTCCATTATTATCACCAGGCATTACCTCTGGAATTGGACCTATTGTATCAGTTGCAGGCATTGGGGTAATAGGTTGATTATTAGTACTAACACCAAAATTAATAACATTTGACGGTTGTGAAACTACTTGATTATTAGGTGTTTGTTCAATATTAGTATTTTGGACAGTTACAGGAGTTGGATTAGTAGTTTCTGGCATAACAATTGATGAAGTGCTACTATCCAGTTTGTTATCAACCACACCCATATTTTGTGGAGTTATAAAACTTGGTTTAATCTCTTCTACTACTGGCTGTGTTTGTACACTAACACTAGGAGTATGAGAAATATTTATATTACCATTCCAAATACTAACAACATCACAGTTACCACTCTTAGGCATAGGATCAGGCATCTTTAATTTAACAATAAGTGGTATTTTAAAAGCGCTACCAAATCCAAGACAAGTACCAGATTGCAATGTCTTTTGTTTTTCAACAACATCATCAGAAATATTTGGTACCATTTTTCTAATATAGTCAACATCAACGGGATGATTCATCTTAAATATTAAGAAGTTAGAACATTGAGAAATAACTGTATCAGATAATTCTACTGGTCTTTGAGAAATAAGTCCTAGAATTAATCCATACTTTCTTCCTTCCTTAGCAATACGTTCAAATATATTATAACCTATTAAGAATCTATCTGTATCATTTTGAATATATCTATGAGCTTCTTCAACTAGAATATGGAAAGGAATACTTGCTCTATTCTTTAATCCCTTAGTAAATTCAAATAATAGTCTTGAATAAACTTTAGTTATTACTTTAGCAAAATCATCATCTACATCATCTAAATTAATATTTATAATTTGATATTTTGTACCATTAGAAATTATTAAGTTAGATAAATAAGTTTCTAAAGTTTCATATCTACCACTAGGACTAGAGAAATACCTAGCATTATTAGAAGTTATTAAAGAGTGAAGTCTAACTCTAAGAGTTACTGAATCACCATAAGTTTTCTCATTACGAAGCCATCCTTCACTAATCAAGGTAAAGTTTAAGGCTTTCTCTAAATCTTCTAATGTATAATAGCACTCTTTAGGTGGTTCATAGTCATCAAACTCTTCATGAATAAAGCTTGATACATATTCAGTTAATAAAATACTTTCAGAAAACTGTCCATGTGAATCAATTAAGAAACACTCTCTAAATTTTCTAACATAACCAATACCTTGAACAGGTGACTCTAAATTGAATTCTGGCGTAGAGCAACTAGCAAGTATTGAGAATACTTCATTTCTTTTATGAGGAGACGTTTCATTACTATATAGTATAGTCATAATAGCTTTAGCAATTAAATGATTTTTATATCTATTAGCATCTCCACCTTGGGCAAAGATTCTAGCTAGTTTTAGCATTCTTTCAATGATTGGTAATTGTGAATGATTTGAAGCTTGCAAAAGTAAAGCTATATCAGTCTCATTAAGTAAGAATATTGGAAGTCTTAATGGTTCACCTATTCCATCCGTCTCATTAGTAGTAATAAATCTATAATGATAATTACTGTCTATTCTATTTAAATCTTTAAAAGCATTATAATACTCTCCTGAAGCATCAAAGATTAAGATATTAGATTTATAAGGAAATAATCTTTTATCCATAAACATATTTTGCATAATTCTAGAGATACCACAACTCTTACCACTACCACTATTACCAAATATAGCAAAGTGATTACTAAAGAAGTTATTAACATCTAAGTATACTGGATGGTCATTATAAAATGGACTAACTCCTAGTAACATATATCCTGCTTCATCACGACCTACTATCATTGGTATTTCACTTTGTTCAATCACTCTAATACTAGCATCAATCTTAGGTTTTCTTAAAACACCACCTACTAGTTTACCATTTACTATCTCGCCTAAAAAACGTACCTTTACAATATCATCTTGTAAGTCATCTACTTCTGCTAATATTTTTTTATTCTCATCTTCAATAACAAGATGTAGATTCATCAAATTCATAGCAAGATGTTCTTTATCTTTTAGTCTAATCTCTGCACCTTGATCACCTATATAAATAATTCTATCAAACATATAATAAGCCAACTCCTATCTTGTAATAATTGTATCACAAAAACATTTAAACACAAAGAAAAAGAGAAAATATTTTTCCCTTAATTAAGCAATAACAACAGTTCCACTACCACCTAACTTATCTTCTAACCAACTCTTAGTAGTTGCATTTTTAGTTATTATGTTTATAGCAGATGAAGTACTGTTAAACATACCATCATAACTAGTTACTTTATCAAATGTAGCTTTTCTAAAGTCTAGGCTTGTTAAACTTCCACATGAATAAAACATATCCCCCATATTTGTCACTTGTGAAGTATCAAAATTACTTACATCCAGGCTTGTTAAACTGTAACATCGCCTAAACATAGCATTCATATTTGTTACTTGTGATGTATCAAAATTACTTACATCTAGACTTGGTAATTTGTAACATCCATTAAACATATTATCCATTTTTGTTACATTTGATGTATCAAACTTACTTACATCTAGTCTTATTAAAATGCTACATCCAGTAAACATAGCACTCATATCTGTTACTTTTGATGTATCAAAATTACTTAAATCTAGACTTGTTAAACTGTTACAATAAGAAAACATAGCATCCATTTTTATTACATTTAATGTATCAAACTTACTTACATCTAGACTTGGTAATTTGTAACATCCATTAAACATACTATCCATTCTTGTTACATTTGATGTATTAAAGTTACTT
>CAJMSU010000014.1 GCA_905216155.1 uncultured bacterium | reverse complement strand
CCCTCGGTGTCCGCCCAGTTATCAACCTAAAAGCTGATACACTGATATCTAAGGGGATGGCAGTTCTTTAAATCCATTTGTAATACGATAGGTAAGTCTATTTGGCTACCTATCTTTTAATTTACTATTATTCTTCATATTCTCAATAAAGTCATAATAATTTTTTATATTCTTTTCATAGCCAGTTGTTTTTGGATGATAATATTTTTTTCCTTTAAGTTTTTTGGGAAGATACTCTTGATAAACATAAGAATTAGGATAATCATGGGGATATAAATATTCTTTAGAGTCGGTCTTTATATGGTTAGGGACATTACCAGTATTACCTTTTTCTATATCTTCAATTGCTTCATCTAAGGCTAGGTGAGCGGTATTGCTTTTTGGTGATAAAGCCATTTCTGTGACAATAGTTCCAAGAGGAATTCTTGCTTCTGGAAGACCAACTCGCTCTGCTGCTTCTATAGCTGCTATAACTTTTGGACCAATACTAGGATTAGCTAGACCAATATCTTCATAAGCGATAACACTCATTCTACGATAAATGCTATCTAAATCTCCTTCAGTTATTA
Organism: uncultured bacterium; assembly: GCA_905216155.1. GTDB lineage: Bacteria > Bacillota_I > Bacilli_A > RF39 > UBA660 > CAJMSU01. The sequence continues at coordinate 38,332 of CAJMSU010000014.1, read as the reverse complement.
ATCTTGCTAGATAGTGTAGACTAGCATCAACATCGCTTCCTCTAATTGATTTTTGAAAAGCGGATAAGACATCGTAATGACCATCACCATTTTTATCACTAAAGAAAACGGGCTTAGAGTTTATTTGCTTTACTAGATTAATATCTACTTTTTGATCATTACTAGCATAGAAGGCAATCTCTAAAAGATTATAAGCGTAACGAAGATCACTTCCTGCTAAGTTAGCAATATATTTAATAGTATCATCATCAATAGTAATACCTTCAAGATAACTTGATTTAACTGCTTTATTTAATCCTTCAATAATATCAGTAGTTTCTAATTCGTTAAGTTCAAATAACTGACATCTACTTCTAATAGCTGGATTAATAGCATGATAAGGATTAGAGGTAGTCATTCCAATAAGGGTTATTAAACCACTTTCTAATTGGGGTAAGAGTAAATCCTGTTTATCCTTATTAAGACGATGAATCTCATCCATGATAAGAATCATACCATTATAAATTTTAGCTTCAGAAACTACGGTATCAAAATCTTTCTTATTATTAATAGTAGCATTTAAAAAACGATAAGGCATATCTAAATCATTAACAATAGACTTAGCAATAGAGGTTTTTCCAATACCAGGTTTTCCATATAAAATCATCGAAACTAGTTTTTTCTTTTCTACTAAGTTTCTTAAAATTGCTCCTTTTCCAATTAAATGCTTTTGTCCTAAAACATCATTTAAAGATTTAGGTTCTAATTTTTTTGCTAATGGTTCCATATTCATTGTTATCACTTCCTAGGACTTATTTTATCACGAATTTTCTTGTTCAAAAACAAAATTTTAGCTATAATAGATGGTGTTAGAAGTTGGAAGTGAAATTATGTTAAGAAACGAAGTAGATAGAACTAAGCTGAGCCCTGTAATGTTACAGTGGATGAATATAAAAGATGAAAATCCTGATGCGATTATTTTTTTTCGCTTAGGAGACTTTTATGAGATGTTTTTTGATGATGCTATTTTAGCATCTAAAGTATTGGAATTAACTTTAACTGGTAAACAAGCAGGACTAGAAGAAAAAGTTCCAATGTGTGGAATACCATTTAAAGCCTATGAAGGATATCTTGATAAGTTAGTTGATATGGGTTATAAAGTAGCTATTGTTGAACAAGTAGAAGATCCTAAACTTACTAAAGATATGGTTAAAAGAGAAGTTATTCAAATAGTAACTAGAGGAACTAGATTAGATAGTTCAATAGATGATACTAAGAATAACTTTTTAGCCTCAATTACTTATACAGCTAACTCTTATACCTTAAGTTATGCCGATATATCTACAGGAGAGATATATGTCACTGTTTTAAATGATAGTTTACAAGAACTATTACAAGAGATTATTAGACATGGTTTTGGAGAGATAATTGTAAGTGATGAAATAGATAGAAACTTTATTAATACCCTTAGAAAGACTTATCAGTTAAATGTTACCATCTATAATATATATAATGAAGAAGAAAAGTATAAATATATTTATAAAAATTTAAAAGACTTAAGGAAAGAACAAGGCATTAAACATTTACTTGCTTATATAGTAGATACTAAAAAAGGTGATTTATCGCATTTACAAGAAGCTAGTGTAGAACTTATTAATAATCATTTATTATTAGATGAACATACTAAAAGAAATCTTGAATTAACTGAAACTTTAAGATTAAGAGAGAAAACTTATAGTCTTTTATGGTTACTTGATAAGAATCAAACTGCTATGGGTAGTAGATTACTACGAAAGAATTTAGAGTTTCCATTAGTAGATAGAAAAGAATTAGAGCGAAGATATCATTATATAGAAGTATTACAAACAGAGTTTATTTTAAGAGATGATTTAAAGAAGAGTTTAAATCAAGTCTATGATATAGAAAGACTTATCGGAAGAGTTTGTTATGGTAATTTAAATGCTAGAGATTTACTACAGTTAAATTCTAGTTTAAAAGCTTTACCTACGGTTAAGAAAATATTAGAAGAGATAAAGTACGATAAAGAACTAGAAATATTTGATGATTTAGTATCATTATTAGATAGTACTTTAAATGAAGAACCACCTATCTCTTTAAAAGAAGGTAACTTGATAAAGAAAGGTTATAATAGTGAGTTAGATGAATTAAGAGACTTATCAAGTGGTAGTAAAGACTTCTTATTAGAGCTTGAACAAAAAGAAAAGGAAAGAACTGGTATTAAGAACTTAAAGGTTGGTTACAATAAAGTCTTTGGTTACTATATTGAGATAAGTAAAGGACAGTGTAATTTAGTAAAAGAAGAGTTTGGTTATGATAGAAGACAGACTCTATCTAATTGTGAAAGATTTACTACTAAAGAATTAAAAGAGAAAGAAAGTATTATCTTAGGAGCCGAAGAAAAGATAATTAATTTAGAGTATCAGTTATTTATGCAAATAAGAGAAGTAGTTAAAAGATATGTTGTACCTTTACAGAAGTGTGCTAATGTTTTAGCAGAGATTGATATGCTTTCTTCTTTATCATTTGTAGCAGATACTTATCATTTTGTGAAACCTACATTAAGTAATAAGAATGAAATAAAGATAGTAGAGAGTCGTCATCCAGTTGTAGAAGAAGTAATGGCTAAGAAGAATGAAAAGTATGTTGCTAATGATATTTTAATGGATCAAGATACTTCTATCTTACTTATTACAGGACCTAATATGGCTGGTAAATCAACTTATATGCGTCAGCTTGCTATTACTGTAATTATGGCTCAAATAGGTTCTTTTGTCCCTGCTAAGAGTTGTACTATACCAATATTTGATAAAATATTTACAAGAATAGGGGCTAGTGATGATTTAGTTAGTGGAGAAAGTACTTTTATGGTTGAGATGAAAGAAGCTAATATGGCAATATCAAGAGCTACTAAGAACAGTTTAATCTTATTTGATGAGTTAGGACGAGGTACTGCTACATATGACGGAATGAGTCTTGCTCAAGCGATACTTGAATATATCCATGATAATATTGGAGCTAAGACACTATTTTCTACTCACTATCATGAGTTAACACTATTATCTAGTAATTTATCACATTTAAAGAATGTTCATGTATCAGCAATTGAAGAAGATGGTAAACTAACATTTCTTCATAAGATTAAAAATGGTTCAGTTGATAAAAGTTATGGTATAAATGTAGCAAGTCTTGCTAATCTTCCTAAATCTTTAATAAAAAGAGCAGAAGAAATACTTGAAATGTATGAAAATCAAGAAAAGAGAGAAACTATTTATACTCAGACTAGTTTATTTGATTTAGAAAAAGAAGAAGAGATTAATAAAGATGATAAATACCTAGACAAAATAAAGGCAATTAATCCGTTAGAGATGAGTCCAATGGATGCTTTAAACTTCTTATATAGATTAAAAGAGGAGATGAAAAAAGAGGAATGCGAAAATCAATAATAGCTCTTTTCTTAGTAGCTAGTTTATTAATTATTACTATTATTTTTCTAGCTAATCAGAAAGTTAAAGTAGAAGTAAGTTTAAGTGATGATTTGACTTTTGATGTTTATAGTGAAGTAGAACTAGATAGTGTTATTAAATCAATTAACGGTACTTTTAAGAATAAAAAGTTAAATACTAAAAAAGTAGGAAAACACTCTTATACCCTTAACTATAAGAATGATGATAATCGTCTAGCTAGTTATACCTTTACCTATGAAGTAGTAGATAAAACTCCACCAGTTATCTCTTTAAGTAGTCTATATTATGTTGATTTAGGTTCAACAGAAGACTTTGCTAAAGAAGTATTTTGTGGGGATAACTATGATGATAATCCTACTTGTCAAGTAGTAGGTAACTATGACTTTAATACACTAGGTGATTATCCTTTAGTCTATGAAGCGATAGATTCTAGTGGTAATGTTACTAAAAAAGATTTTACTATTACAGTAAGAGAAAAGAGTGATTATCAAGGATCTAGTAATAAAGAAACAGTTGATTTTAAAGACTTTTATAATGAAAATAAGTCTGATAATACTTTGATTGGTATAGATGTATCTAAGTGGCAAGGTGATATTGATTATGATAAAGTAAAAGAATCCGGTGTTGAATTTGCATTCCTTAGAATAGGGACAAGAAGTGGAATAGATGGTGAGTTTATCCTTGATCCTAAATTTAAAAGAAATATAGAAGGCTTTAAGAAAGTAGGAATTAAGACAGGAGTTTATTTCTATTCTTATGCTAAGAATAAAAAAGATGCTAAGAAGGAAGCAGAGTTTGTCTTAAAAGAATTAAATGGAAATGACCTTGCTCTACCTATAGTTTTTGATTGGGAAAACTTTTCTATCTATCAAGAGTTTAATCTATCATTTTATCATCTAGAAGAAGTAGTAAAAACATTCCTTACTACTATTGAAAAAGAAAATTATCAAGGAATGTTATATGGTAGTAAATACTACTTAGAAAATGTTTTCACTAATAATAACTATGCTACTTGGTTAGCACACTATACAGATACTACTACCTATCAGAAAGACTATAATGTTTGGCAAAAGACTGATAGAGGTAAAGTAGAGGGAATAGATACTCTAGTAGATTTAGATATACTATATAAATAGGGGTGGAATATGTTAAGTATAATTATAAAGAATAATATCTTAAGTAAAGAAGAATTAAAAGACTTATTAAAACACTATCATCAAGAAAGAAGAATAAATAAACCACTATTACTGATAAGTGAAGAAAGAATTAACTATTTAGATATCTTTAAGAGAGAATTTTCTAATCTTACTGTTTATAATAATAATATAAAGATAGAAGAGTTTGACTATATCTTTGATTTTCTAGGTAGTAGTAAATATCTAGATAAAGAGACTATAACTAGATTAAATAGGCTTGATAGAACAGTAAGTATTGATATTAATGCTTCACTTTCTAATATTAATGGACTTGGTATTGATATATTAAAATCAAGAGAAACAATAGTTTATCAGATTTATCAACCGGGACATTTTCTAAATATGGCGAAAGATTATATTGGTAAATTAATATTATATAAAAATAAAGATATTTTATCTAATACTAATCTTTTAGAAATAACTGATATAAAAGATTATTTTCCTGAAAGACTAAACTTTTCTAATAAAGGTAGTTATGGTAAGAGTTATTTAATTGGTGGTAGTATCTCTTATAGTGGAGCGATTAAACTAGCTAATTTATCTTTAAGTAGTTTACTTGCTGGTAGTGGAAGAGCAACGTTAGTTGTTGATAGAAAACTAATTGATATAGTAGCTCCTTATCTTTTAGAAAGTACTTTAATGTGTCTTGATAATATAGAACAAGTAGATACTATTATAAGTAATAGTACAGCAATACTATTTGGACCAGGTCTTGATATTAGTGAGTGGAATAAAAAGATTCTAGATTATTTACTTATCAATAGTAAGAAACCATTAGTAATAGATGCTTCTGGATTAGTAATGATAGATAAGTCTTTACTATTAAGTAAAAAATGTGAAGTTGTTTTAACACCACATCCTAAAGAATTTGCAAGACTAATTGATAAGAGTGTTGAAGAAGTACTAGAAAATCCAGTAGAGCTTGCTGTTTCCTTTGCTAAAAAGTATAAAGTTATTTTACTCTTGAAAGGTACTACTACCATAGTAACAGATGGTGATAATACTTACTTTGTAAATGAAGGTCATGCTGGTATGGCAACATCCGGAAGTGGTGATGTCTTATCGGGAATATTAACTGGTCTTATTAGCTATAATAAAGTATCACCTAAATTAGTAGCTGCTGCTAGCTTTCTTGCTGGATATTCAGCTTCTCTTGCCTTAGAAACAACAAATGATATATCGTATATAGCAAGAGATACAATAAAATTTATTCCTCAAGCTATAAGTGATATTAGAAAATCATAATATAGACTTTATCCTTTCAATTTGGTAGAATATGGCTAAGGAGGTACTATGTTAAATTTTATTGTATGTGATGATGATCAATTTTTTAGACAAGGAATGAAAAAGCAGATAGATGACTATATGATGAATACCGATATGGATTATAAAGTTTATACGTTTGCTAGTTATGATAAAGAGTTTGAAGAATTAGCCAAAAAAGAAATTGGTTTTAAAGTATATTTCTTAGACATTAAAACTAATTATGGTTCTGGAATAGATGCGGCTAGATACATAAGAGAGATGTTAGAAGATTGGAATTCTATTATCATAATAGTTTCTTCCTTTAGTGAATACCGTTATGAAATAATAACTAATAGATTATTTGTGTTAGACTTTATTAGTAAACTTGATAGTTGTACTAAAAAGATGCATGAAGTATTAGATATTGTTATGAAAAGTTATCGGGGTAAAGATAGGTGTTTAACCTATCAAAGAAAATGGGTATATTCAAAAATAGAACTTAAATATATATATTATATAATAAGGGAACCAGACAGTAAGATTTGTACTGTTTATGCTTCACATGGTGAGTATGAAGTACCACTTAGTCTAAGTCAGATTAAGGAACAATTAGATGAAAGATTCTTTCAAGTATATAGAAATTGTATTATAAACTTAGATAGAGTTACGTCTGTTGATTTTAAAAAAGATATAATTAAATTTGATAATGGCTATTATCTTGAGAAGATGTCTAGATATAAAAAGCATCTATTATTAGATTTATTTAGAGGAAAGAAGGATGATGATTAATGTTATCTAAAAAGATAGAAGAAAAAATAATTGGTGAGATTAAATCTCTTGGTCTTGATATGATAGAAGAAGCGGGAAGTGGACATCCAGGTATTGTTTTAGGAGCTGCTCCTATACTTTATACCTTGTATTTAAATCATTTAAGGTTCGATGCTTCTAATCCTAACTTTTATAACCGTGATAGATTTATAATGAGTGCTGGTCATGGTTCTAGCTTACTTTATTCTATCCTTTATTTTGCTGGATATGATTTATCACTTGATGACTTAAAAGCTTTTCGAAGACTAAACTCTAAAACGCCAGGTCATCCTGAATATAAGAAGACACCAGGGATTGAAATGACAACTGGTCCTTTAGGACAAGGATTTGCTACAGCTGTTGGGTATGCGATAGCTGAAAAACATACCGAAGCTTTAATTAATAAAAAAGAAAAAGTAATTGATTATAATATTTACTGTTTATGTGGTGATGGTGACTTGATGGAAGGAGTTAGCTATGAAGCGGCATCTCTTGCTGGAAGTTTAAAACTAGATAATTTAATAGTACTTTATGATTCTAATAAAATAACAATGGATGGTAAGATAGATAATGTTTTTGATGAAGATATTACTAAAAGATTTGAAAGTATGAACTGGACTGTTTTAACAACAAGTGATGAGCCACAAGATATAGATGATGCTATTATAAAAGCAAGAGAAGCAGATAAACCAACTATTATTCAAGTAGCTACTACGATTGGTAAAGATTCTAGTCTAGCTGATAGTAATAAGAGTCATTCAGGTTGTTTTGATAAGGAAGAAATATCTAAGATAAAAAACACTCTTGGTGTTCGTGATATTCCTTTTACTATCAGTAATGAAGCAGTAGAAGAGTTTAGAAATTATATTAAAGAAAGAAATAAAGACTTAGTAACTAACTTTGATAAGATAAAAGAAATGCTTGATGAAGAAGAGATGAGTATTTTAAATAAGTTAATTAATCCGGATAAATCTATTAAATTAACAACTCTTGATTATACAAAACCAGATGATAATGAAGAATTACTTAGAATAAGTGCTAAGAAAGTACTTAATTCATATTCTTTAATTAGTCCTTTAATAATAGGGGGTAATGCTGATACTTCATCATCAACTAAGATATATTTGAATGAATTAACTTCATTTACTAAAGATAACTATATAGGTAGAAATATTAATTTTGGGGTAAGAGAACATGCCATGGCATCTATTGCTAATGGTCTTGCTCTTGCAGGGTATCGTCCTTTTGTCTCAACTTTCTTAAGCTTTAGTGACTACTTAAAACCTGCTCTTAGATTAACAGCTCTTATGGATCTTCCTGTTACTTATATCTTTACGCATGACTCTATTTCAATAGGACAAGATGGACCAACACATCAACCAGTAGAACAACTAGTAAGTTTAAGAGCGGTTCCTAATATGGAAGTATTTAGACCAGCTGATTCTAATGAAGTGATTGGATCATTTAAAACTATTTATGAAAATAATAGTCCTAGTTCCTTAATTATTGGAAGAGGCTCTATCAAGATATTAGAATCAACTTCTATTTCTGCTACTAGTAAAGGAGGATATATTGTTCATAATGAAGAGCGAAAACTAGATGGTGTTATTATTGCTACTGGCGAAGAAGTGACTTTAGCTCTTGAGGTTATGCAATTATTAAAAGAAAAAGGCTATGACTTAAGAGTAGTTAGTATGCCATCAATTGAAAGATATAATAGTTTGCCAAAGGAAGAAAAAGAAGAGTTATTACCTTTAGGAGTTAAAAAATTTGTTATTGAGAAAGGATCAAGTTATTCTTGGTACTCCTTTGTCTATAAAGATAGTTACTTATTTACACTTGATAAGTTTGGTGCTAGTGGCAAGACAGAAGAAGTTAATTCTTTCTATGGATTTACGAAAGAAGAAATCTCATTAAAAATAGAAGCATTACTTAAATAATTCGACAATATTTTTAAAACTTTCTTGTTATGATTACTGTGGTGATTATATGAGAGAGTTTTTTATTTTTGAAATTAAAGATGAGTTTAAAAGTTTATATCAAGATAAGCCTTCTATTTTATATCAGATTCTAGAACAGATATATTTCTTAGGAGAAGATAATGCTAAGTATGGCTATAGTCTATTTAAACAACTAACAAAAAAGATAGATAAAGATAAGTTAGATCAACATATCTTTATTAAATATCATCAGTCTATTCCTTATAGTAAAAGAAAAGGTATCCATTATTACAATAATCCTTCCCATGAAGAGATAGGATCACTTGCTATTAAAAAAAGTTATATGCTATTAAAGACTAATTACTATCATTCCTTTTTCTTGAAAGTATTAAATGGGCTAAATAATAATTATTTTATTTGTGATTTTAAGAATCAAGACTACTTCTTCCTAGAAAATTATAATGAAGTATTATCAAGATAAAAATAAAATATACTTCCAAAACTTACTGAAACAAGATACTTTTGGAAATATTTTTCAAAAACATGATAATTGTTTAATGATTATTATGAATTATAATGAAAGGAATAATAGAAATAGTCGTTTTCTTTCCTGTTAAATATTGTTAGTAAGTGATAAAAATATGTCTTATAGAATGTAATAAGTATTAAAAAAAATTACAGTTATTTTCAAGATGTAAAAATCAAATTAAAAGATAAAATTTACTTGTCTAGATAGAAAATATTTAGTAAAATAAACTCGAGGTGAAAAAAGATGTTACATGATATATTATTAATAGTAGTAGGACTTCTTATTGGAGCAGTAATTGGTTTTTTTATAGCAAGAAATGTTACTAAGAAGTATATGGAGAAAAATCCACCAATAAATGAAGAAATGATTAAAGCTTTGATGATGCAAATGGGTAGAAAACCTAGTCAAAAGCAAGTTAATCAAATGATGAAATCAATGCAAAAGTATATGTAGTGCTTGCTATTTTAAAAGCAGTATATTATAATACATGTAAATACATTGACTGTTGAGGAGTACATATCATTTTATTTTTAGAGAGTTAAGGGTAGGTGAGACTTAACAATAAAAGATATGGAAGGTAGCAACAAGAGTAGGATAGTTGAAATAGTAGTAGGTTATCCCGGGAGAACCGTTAAATAAATAAGGTATGTTTTCATACAAATTAAGGTGGTACCACGAACTTCTCGTCCTTTGGATAGAGAAGTTTTTATTTTTAAAAAGAAAGGATGATTTAAATGTTAGATAAGAAATATAATCACAGTGAAGTAGAAAAAGAAAAATATGACTACTGGATGAAGAAAGGCTATTTTAAGAGTGGAGATATGGCTAAAAAGCCATATTGTATTGTCCTTCCTCCTCCTAATGTTACCGGAAAGCTGCATCTAGGACATGCTTGGGATGTAACACTACAAGATGTAATTATTAGATATAAAAGAATGGAAGGCTATGATTGCTTATGGCTTCCTGGAATGGATCATGCTGCTATTGCAACAGAAGCTAAAGTAGTAGCAAGACTAAAAGATAATGGCAAAAATAAATATGAAGTAGGACGTGAGGAATTCTTAGAAGAATGTTGGAAATGGACTAATGAACATGCTTCTATCATTAGAGAACAATGGGCCAAACTTGGTATTTCCCTAGACTATTCTAAAGAAAGATTTACTCTAGATAAAGGACTTAGTGCTGCTGTTAAAAAAGTCTTTGTAGATTATTATAATAAAGGATTAATCTATCGTGGTGAAAAGATTATTAACTGGGATCCTGTAGCAAAAACAGCTTTATCAAATGAAGAAGTTATCTATAAAGAAGAAAAAGGAGCTTTTTATCACTTGAAATATAAATTAGAAGATAGTGATAAATTTATAGATGTAGCAACTACTAGACCAGAGACTTTATTTGGAGATATGGCAGTAGCTGTTAATGAAAATGATGAAAGATATAAAGATTTTGTTGGTAAGAATGTAATACTACCAATAGTGGATAGAAAAATACCAGTAATAACAGATCCCCATGCTGATATGGAAAAAGGAACTGGTGCTGTTAATGTTACACCATTTGGTTCAAACCTAGGAAATTCAAGGTTTGTAGAGAGATTAAAGTGTTATTTTATTCAATTATTTAGACAAAGAAAAGAGGTTATGTAATATGTTAGACAAGAAATATAATGCACAAGAAAAAGAAAATAAATGGTTAAATTATTGGAAAGAAAATGGGATTTATGATTTTAAACCTGATCATAGAAAAGTATTCTCAATTGATACTCCACCTCCAACAGTTAATGGTAAAATTCATATAGGACATATCTTCTCATATTCACAAACTGAAATGATAGCAAGATATAAAAGATTAAGAGGATATAATATATTTTATCCATTCGGATTTGATGATAATGGACTACCAAGTGAGAGATTAGTAGAAAAAGAACAAGGTAAAAAAGCACATGAAATAGGTAGAGAAGAATTCTCTAAATTATGTTATGCTACTACTGATAAGTACGAAGCAGACTTCCAAGAATTATTTAGTAAAATGGGTGTTAGTACAGATTGGAATATTCATTATAAAACTGTAAGTCCATCTACTATTAAAATAAGTCAAAGATCATTCTTAGATTTAATTGATAAAGGACATTGTTATCATAAAGAAAGTCCTGCATTATGGTGTAATGAATGTTTAACTTCAATTGCACAAGCAGAACTTGAAACAAAAACAATTAAAACAACATTTAATTATGTTAATTTTAAAACAGTTGAAGATGGTGAAGAATTTACAATAGCAACAACTAGACCTGAATTATTACCAGCAATAGTATGTGTATTTGTAAATCCTAATGATGAAAAACATAATCATCTTATTGGAAAGACTGCACATATTCCAGTTATTGATGTAGAAGTACCAATTATGGCAGATGAAAAAGTTGCTATTGATAAAGGTACAGGAGTTGTTATGTGTTGTACTTTCGGAGATCAAACTGATATTGAATGGTGGAAGAAATACAATTTACCACTTAAATATATTTTCACTGATAATGGTAGAATTATTGATTCAGTTCCAAATTATGGTGGAATGAAAATCAAAGAAGCTAGAAAACAAATTATTGAAGATTTACAAGCAGGTGGATTCGTAGTTAAAATTGAAGAATTAGAACACGAAGTTCAAACACATGAAAGATGTGGTAAAGAAGTTGAATATTCAGTAATGAAACAATGGTTCATTGATACAATGACACATAAAGATGACTTTATTAGAATTGGTAATGAAATTAAATGGCATCCAGACCATATGCATAATAGATATAATGAATGGGTTGAAAATATTATGTGGGATTGGTGTATTTCAAGACAAAGATACTTTGGTGTACCATTCCCAGTTTGGTATTGTAAGACTTGCGGCGAACCAATTTTTGCAAGGGTTGAAGACTTACCAGTAAATCCTTTAAGTGATAAGCCTCCAGTAGATTGTTGTCCAAAATGTAATGCACACGAATTTATTCCTGAAACTGATGTAATGGATACATGGGCAACTTCATCAGTAACTCCATTAATTAATATGAGATATGGAGAAAAAGACAACTATGAAGATATATTAAAACCAATGAGTATCAGAACAAATGCTTCTGAAATTATTAGAACATGGGATTTCTATACTATTGTTAAGAGTTTCTATCACTTTGGTATGCGTCCATGGGATAATGTAATGATTTCAGGATTCGTTATGGCAAGTAAAGGCGAAAAGATTAGTAAATCAAAAGGAAATTCAAAAGTTGAACCACTTGATTTAATTAATCAATATTCTGCTGATGTAATTAGATATTGGGCAGGATCAGGAAGACTTGGTACTGATATAGTATTTAGTGATGAAACATTATTAAGAGGTCGTAAGTTAGTTAATAAAATTTGGAATGTTTCTAAATTTATTGAAATGCACTTGACTGATTATGAAGATAAAGATTTTGAAACTTATGAATATATAGATAAATGGATTTTAGGTAAATTCCAAGAAATGGAAGAAGGATTTGTTAAATATCTAGATGAATATGAAGTAGGACTTGCACTTAATCATTTAGAAAAATTCTTCTGGAATTTCTGCGATAATTATATTGAAATTGTTAAACATAGATTATATAGACCAGAGGAATTTGGAGATATTCCAAGATATTCAGGTCAAAAGACTGTTTATACATTATTATATAAATTATTACAAGATTTCAGTATTTTCTTCCCATTCATTACAGAAGAAATTTATCAAGAATTATATCATGATAACAAATCAATTCATTTAACTGAAATTAAACCATTAGAATTTGATTTTGCAAAAGAAATTAAAAATGGAGATATGATTATTGATATAATCAGTCAAGCAAGAGGAGAAAAATCAAATAATAACTTATCTTTAAAAACTCCAATTAAAGTTTTGGATTTAAGTTTAAATGATGAATTAAAATCTGCTATTGAATCATCTATTAAAGATTTCAAAGCAACACTATTCATACAAGATTTAAAAATGAATAGTGATTCTGATGAATATAAAATTAATAACATTGAATTAGAATTAGAAGAAAAAGAATAATACTTTTTGAAACACAGATTAATATTTTCTGTGCTTTTTTATGCACAAATTTAGGAGGTGAGGTTTTAATGTCAGTGTTTAAAATAGAAAAAAATAAAAACTATACAGTAATGAGTAATTATCATTTAAGAGATAAAAACTTAACATATAAAGCCAAAGGCTTATTATCATTTATGCTGTCACTACCCGAAGATTGGGATTATTCACTTAATGGATTATGTGCCATTAGTAAGGAAGGTCGAGATGGAATAAGATCTATATTAAAAGAACTTCAGGAACATCATTATTTAGAAATTGAAAAAGTTAGAGGAGATAAAGGTTATTTTGAATATAATTATCTTATTTATGAAATACCTCACATTACTGAATTAGAAAAAGAAAATAATCCAGCTACGGATATTCCATATATGGATGAGCCAGGTATGGAAGAACCAACACAAATAAATACTAATAAAATAAATACTAATAAACAAATAGATAAAGACGATAAAACCAAAATATCGTCTTTTTTTATTTCTGAGGAACATAATATATTAACGCTAGAATTAATTGAAAGAGGTTATATAAAAGAAGATGATACTCAAGTATTTTATTATGATAAGTTATTTAATAATCTATTAAAAGATGGTAATTCATATAAAGATTTATTAACATATATTCACTACATAATACCAAGAGTTGTTAGTAGAGGTTTTAAAGACGAAGAAGATAATCCAATAGAAAACAAATTTGGGTACTTTAAAAATGCCATTATAAGTAATATTAATAAGTTAAATAACCAACCTGATGAATTATGGAAAGAAGATGATTTATTTTTAGATGACTTTGAATTGTAGTAAGTGGATTGATAATTATTAACAAAAGATATATAATTAAATTGAAATTTTCTTTTATTTATAAAAAAAGCATTACTAAACTAACGGTCGAGAAAAAAATAATATTTATGTAGTATAATTATTATGAGGTGAAGAACTATGGATAATAATAAAATAGGAAAAAAGATAGCATCTCTTAGAAAAGAAAAAGGTCTAACTCAAGATGAATTAGGGAAAAAATTATTTATAACTGATAAAGCAGTTAGTAAATGGGAAAGAGGATTATCATTACCTGATATAACTTTACTTGAAAAACTTGCAGAAGAACTTGATACAGATATTTATACTATTTTACAAATTAGTAAAAAGAAAGATATTGATGTTGAAAAAATATTAGAAGAAGAAACAAAAAAATTAAAAAAGGAAATGAGGAAAAAAAATAAAATTTTACTTATTATCTTTGGATGTATTATTGCTTTAATTTTATTTAAATTACTACCCATTGGATATGATGTTATTCATGTCAGATATGAATTTAATGGTGAAAATAAATTGATAAATCTTGGTGCTCCTAAATTTTCTTTCTTTGTAAAGAATAATGAAAATAACTACTCTATAAAAAATCTTAGAGGAAACAATGTTTTAAAATCAGAAGTTAAAAACTATTTATCCAGTTTAAAACAAATTAGTTGCTATGATACTATATATTATTATGATAAAAACACTAATATTACAATAGTTGATTACTCAGTAAAAAATAGATTATTATATAATAATATAACTTATGGAATAAGGAATGGAAATTATTGTAATGAATTAGAAATTAAAGAATATACAACTAAATTAGGTGGACTTTTACAATTTCATATTTTTAAAAGCGAAGATAATTCTTTTTCGGTAGCATTTTTAGATAAATCAGATATACTATCAGAAAACTTATCTTGGAAAGCAGAATTATCAGTTTATAATGATAAAGAAGTTATTGAAAAATCAAGCGGTACTTTTAAAATTGAAAATGATGAATTAACTTATTATAGAAAAGAAATTACTATAAACAAAGATAATTTAAAAATACCTAGCGAGACACATTTTGTTGTTAGAAATAATAAATTGATATTAAAAGATGATTATTTAAATGACTATGACAAAGGAATAATTTTAGAATAGGGGTGATGAAATTTGAAAAAGATTATTGATAAATTAAAAGGAAAAATATTAATTTCAGCATTAATTTTTATAGTATTTAATATAATATTTAATTATTTATTATATTTATTAAATATAAGATTTAGGTTATGGGTAATTATATTAATTTTTATTATTTCAATAGTAGGTTTTATAATTGGTATGTTTGAACAATTTTCAAAAGCAGTTGGAAACATATATAAAGCAGTTGGTTTATTTTTTCTAGCATTAATACCATTAATAGTTTTGGTATTAATTTTCTCACCTATTATTTTTATTACTGCTGCATTTAGTTATAAACCAGAGCATAGAGTAACTTTATATGGCAAAGAATATGTGGCGGTTGTAAGTTCATTTTTAAAAGTTGATGTAGATTATTATGATTATTATGGTCCGTTCTTAATGGGAACAAAGGTAAAAGTACATGGTTATTTTGGTAAAGGTGGATATGACCCAATAACTAATCCAGAAACGCCAATAGAAGCTGAGTATGTGTTCTATGATAAAAATGGTAAAGAAGAAAAGAAAATAAAAGAATTTTATATAAAAGATAAAAATGGCAAAATAACTAATAAAACAAGTTATGAAGACAATTATTTAGAATCAAGCATAAACGAAAATGATAATTATTTATTACCAGAAGATATGCAAACTCTTTATGAAAAAAAACTTGATAAAACAATTTATAGATTTTCAAAACTTGATGATGTTTTAGGACAAAATATTTTAGTACAAGTAAATAAGAGCAAAGATAATGGTAAAAAGTATTACACAATAACAAATGAACCAATTCAAGTATCACAAGATGCAAAATATGTTATATTAAACGAAGATTTAATGTTTGCATCTAAAAATGATAAAATAATGCTAAGTGAAAATGCAATTAGTTTGTATGTATCAAATGATGGTGGTAGGAGTTTTAAAAATTCAAAAGTAAATTATAAAAATGAAAATGCAGATTATATTACTATAGAAAAAATGCCTTATTTTGAAAATAGTATTTTAAAAATAAAATGTTCTGTATATCAGTTAAATTCTAGCAAAGATAATTATGAAGATAAAGAATTAATATTTGTAAGTTATGATAATGGTGAAAATTGGAATTTACAAAAATAAAAGGAGAATCTATGAAAAAAAGAATATATATAATTTTTACAATACTTTTATTAGTTATTATTGTTATATCTAGTATTTTAATAATAAAAAATAACAATGATAAGAAATTTAAAGTAAAATACGAAAAAAGATATGATGAAATAAGAGAAGGTGTAAAAAAAGCAGTTGAATGGAATATTAAAGCAAGTTATCCTAAATGTCCTATTACAAATAACAACAAAGAACCTAAAGGTGCTGGTATGTATTATAATTCTTCTTTTCTAATTAATAATGGATATATTAAAAAAGAAGAACTAAAAGATGTTGATGATAAATCATATTGTGATGTATATGTAAAAATAGATCCATATTTTGAGGATCCACAAGACCAAATGCATAATTGTGAAACATCATATAAAATATTTTTGAAATGTAAAAATCTAACTGATAAAGGATACATTGACTGGGGTAATTAAAAAAGCAGATATTGGTTCAATAATATCTGCTTTTAAAGTAAAAAAAAACAACTCAGTACTTGCAGTTGTTTTCTACTACATCAGTTGTACTACTTAATCAACTGACATATACATAATAACATAATTTTATAATTTAATCTATATTTTTTAGTAAATTTCTTCATTTTGTGTTTTGCCACATAAATAGTCCATAGACACATTATAGTATTTAGCAAATTCAATTAATGGCAAAGTATGAATTAAGAATTTTCCTTTTTCGTATTTTGAATAGTTAGATTGGTCGACTTTAATTATGCCAGCTATCTTTTCTTGAGTATCATTATGTTTCTTTCTGATAGTAAGTAAATTATTTGCTAACACATT
This sequence comes from uncultured bacterium, assembly GCA_905216155.1. Lineage (GTDB taxonomy): Bacteria > Bacillota_I > Bacilli_A > RF39 > UBA660 > CAJMSU01. Next base: position 21,152 of record CAJMSU010000014.1, on the reverse strand, counting down.
TATATTTATTTTATCGTTTAATATTTCTTTAGTTTTGATATTTGATAATTTACATATATAATCTAAACTCACATGGTAGTAGTTACAAAAATCATTTAATTTATCGAGTGGAATAAAATCAATATTATTTTCCCAGCCAGCATATGTAGATCTACTAACATCAAGTTTTTCTGCTATTTCATTTTGTGTATTATCATAGTATTCTCTTAAAGTTTTCATTCTATCATACATATATTTCACACCTCTTAAATAATTTTCTCAAATAAAAAAAAGATTTTTAAAAAGTGTCGGGCTATTACCTAAAAATATAAAATGTATGGTATAATTGAATTGAGAGGTGAGATAATATGTTTAGTTCTACAGATATTTTAAGGATTTTATGTAATTCAGTAATTTTAACACTTGTATTTTTTATTGCAATTTGCTTTGGTTTAGATTTATTTAAAGTTGATATAGACATTGCAAATACACTTTGTAACTCATTAGAAATTCCAAAAGATTTAGCATTAACTATGATGAGTCCTGGATTTTTTAACGAAGTAATAATTTTATTAGTCGTTTTTGAAACGATAACTATTGCTTATTTTGTTAATAAACTATCAAAAAATAAAATAATAAATAGTTTATATTATAAAATTAAATTTTTATAATAAACTATTAATAAAAATTGTTTGCTTATTTAGATTTGTGGTACAATAAGTTCACTAATTGAAATAAACTTATTTAAAAGGAGTAATTTACAATGTTGAATGAGATATTTGAAAACTTGTGTCAAAAATATAATGACTCAAATGAAGTTCTTTTAGAAAGGGAATATAATGAACTTTTAAAAGAAATACCAAATTTAGGAACTCTTGATAATTACAAAATAGAACAAAAAGAACTAATTGATACAATGGCAAATAAAATTGATAAAAGTACTTTTAATGACACTATTATCAATCATGATGAAATAAAAAAGGAAAATTATTGTATTTATATATACTTATTTAACTACAAAATAGCAGATGATAATATGCTTGATGAAAATTATATAGTCAAAGAATTGACCTATAAAGATATATATGAATATAATTCCATTATAACAAATAAAGAAACTAATAATTATATTAGTGGAATTTATAGTGGAAGAATATTAAAAGAAGAAGATGCAAATAATATATATTATAAATTAAAAAAATGGTTTACTGATACAGATATAAAAGATATATTTTTAGATATAGAAAATAGAATTAATGGCATTTTAAACGAAGAAAAATAGAGATTTTTACCAATCTCCCAAATAAGTCCAAATTCGTCCAAATAAGTCCAAAATTGACTTGACTTCCGATTGTCAAGTGTTAAAATATAGTAAAATGAAATAATTATGCAAGAGAGAACAATCCTTTCTTGCTTTTTTTATTCATTTTGAAAAAAATACTTGACAACCTTTTTCAAAAATTATAGAATAAAACTCAATTAATTTGGTGTTTATTCATGTGAGGAAACACGATTGAAAAAGAATATTTAAAGAGTAGAAAAGTAGTATGTATTTCTATTAAGATTTTTTATACTACACCTTTCTGCTCTTTTTTTGAAAATATGGGGGATTAAAAATGAACAGTTATTATTTATTACAATTAACAAAATATATTAATAGCTTCAAGTTTACTAAAAATAGTAGAGTGTCTTTTAAATCCTTTAAAAAAGTTGTTAAGTTAAATCCAAGAGAGAAATTTACTGTGTCATATGGTTTATTTCTCTCTTTTAATTTATGAAAGGGTGATTGCTATGAATCAAAGCATACAAATTAAAGAAGATTATGCAGATAATCTAATGCTAACAAAAGAGGATATGAAACCTTATGATGTTGATAGAACATTTGAAAAGGTTATGGAGAAATTAAAGGAGTTTAAAATTGCAAGAAACAAATACATAAATGGTTATCATGCTAGACTTACACCAGATTATTCTCCTAAATATGAAATGTTTACTAATCGTAAGTCAGATCCAGTTGGAACGGAAGTAGAATTTAACTTTGATAATGAACTTGCATACAACGAATTCAATTATCAATTAAATCAGTTATATTCTATAATGTCTAAAATTGAAAATGCTTATATTAATGATTGTCTTTTGTGTGGCAAAAGTGAAGTGTCAGTTAGAGATAAATTTGGTATGGGTAAAGATGCTTTTAGAATCGTAAAAGATAGTGCAATTATAAGATTTGGAATAGTATTTAATATTGTAATTTATAAGTAAAAATTTTAATTTATAGCAATCATATAGGGAGTTGTACGCTCCTTTTTTTATTGCAATTATTTATGAGTTTATAGGGATCTCATTATAAAAAAACTAAAAGATGATAGGAGGTGTTTTAAATATGATATTTAAAAAAATGAAAATTCCATAAAATGAAATAAAACTCTTGCAAAATTTGTTTTTTTGAGTGATAAATAGAGTAGATAAAAATCGTTATATTTGGATATTTATTTGCTTATATTTAAGTTTTAATAGGGAGGTTATATAGTTATGAGAGCAAAAAATAAAAGAGTGTATATCGTTATATTATTACTTGTAATTGTATCTTTAATAGGTGTTGGATATTATATATGTAAAAAAGATTCTTCAGCAGAAGTTATGGATACTAATAAAAATGAAAGAATTGATGAACTAAGAAAGGAAGATATTACTAATGATAGTGAGAGTAAGGAAGACGAAGTCATGGAAGAAAAAACTAATGACACTTCAAAAAATGATAATAATGAAAGTGATACTTCTAATATTGAAACACCAAAAGCAGAATCAAATAAGACAATACAGGATACACCAAAGGTAGAAAATAAGAAAAAGGTAGAATATAATTCTAATGCTCAAAATAATAAAGTGGAAGAAAAACCTCAACAACAAGCAGAAGAACAAAAAGTAAAAACAGCATGGGAAGAATTAGGAATTAGTGAATATGATTACTATAATTCTCCAATGTGGTCTTGGGCTAGGGTTGACTATTCAATTAAAGATTATGGAAGTTTTGAAAATACTCATCAAGCATGTATTGATGCAGGAAATAGTATTGAAGATATTACAAGTTTTTCTTGTACCAACATTAATAGTTATTCAGGTAATTATTTGGGAGATATGCTTAGAGTAAGAAATTAATGAAAGGAATAAGATATGGAGAATAAGTATTTTAAGTATGCTTTAATGGGCATACTTTTTTTAGTGTCAATTTTTAGTATGCAAAATGTTCATGCTGAAAAATACACTGGTCAAGCAATTTGGCCTAGTGAAAAAATACAAGGTATTTATATAAGAAAAGCAAGACCTGATGGTTATAAAAAATGGCAACAAGCTGCTTTTATTAGACGAAGTGAAGATAATAAATTTGTTTATTGTTTACAACCATATACTGATATAAATAATAATTTACCTTACTATGATGTAGTAAGAAGTGATTATGCAAAAATATTAGGTATGAGTGAAGCACAATGGGAAAGAATTTCTTTACTTGCTTATTATGGATACCAATATAACGATAATGGATATGACCATAGTAATAATAAATGGTATGCCATTACACAAGTTATGATTTGGAGAACTACTAATCCTGAATCTGACATTTACTTTACTAATACTTTGAATGGTAATAGAATATCTAAATATGATAGTGAAATAGCAGAAATGGAAAGATTAGTAGCAAACCATTATAAAACTCCACAATTTGAAAGTGGAAAGATTGTACCAATTGGAAGTACAACAAATTTAAATGATTCAAACAATGTATTAAGTAATTACAAAATTACTGGTACAAATAAAGTTAGTGCATCAATCAATGGAAATACTTTATCTATTACTGCTAATGAAGTTGGAGAAGGAAGTATTACATTTGAAAAGACTGCAACTAAATATGAAATACCACCAATAGTATATTTTAGTGATCATTCACAAAATGTTATGAGAGTTGGTAATTATGATCCAGTTAAATCTAAATTCACTTTAAAAATAGTTGGAGGTAGAGTTACTCCTAATAAAAAGGATATGGAAACTAGAAATAATACAGCACAGGGAGAAGCAACTCTTGGTGGAGCAGTTTATGGCATTTATAAAGAAGATGGAACAAGAATGGGTTCCGTTACAACAAAAGAAGATGGAACTAATACATCAGATTATCTACCTGAACTAGGAAGATTTTATTTACTTGAGGAAAAGGCTTCAGAAGGTTATTTATTGGATAGTACAAAATATTATTTTGAAATTACTGAAGATAATTTAAATCCAACTGTACAAGTATTCGAACAAGTAATAAAATTAGATTTTGAATTTACTAAAGTTTATGCTAGTGATAAAACAAACATAATGACACCTGAAGTAGGAGTTAAATTTGGAGTTTACAATAATAAAAATGAATTAGTCGAAGAAATTACTACTGATAATCAAGGCATATTTAGATTTACTTTACCTTATGGCACATACACTATTAAACAATTAACTACAACAAAAGGTCATGAAAAAATTAAAGATTTCAAAGTAGAAGTAAAAGATGTTGGAAATGTTGTTAAGAAAGTTATTTCTAATGCTCCAATTACTGCTAAATTAAGAGTAGTAAAAATTGATGCAGAGTCAAAAGAAGTAATTAAAAGAGCAAATATTAAATTCAAAATATTTGATGTTAAAAATAATAAATATGTTTGTCAAACAATCACATATCCAAATAAGAAAACTATTTGTGAATGGGAAACTGACTCAAATGGAGAATTTACAACTGCTTACCCATTAATGACTGGAACATATAGACTTGAAGAAGTAGATCAAAAGTTAGATGGTTATTTATGGAATAAAGTATCACATGAATTTTCTATTGATGATGATTCTAAATTAAGAACTGATTCTGAATATGGAATTATTTTTGATACTAATTTTGAAAATCAAAGAGTTAAAGGTCAAATTAAAGTAGAAAAAATTGGAGAAGTTGCTGAATTAACTGATAAAGGTTTTATATTCAAAAAACAATCATTAAGTGGTGTTAGTTTTGGATTATATGCACTTGAAGATATAGTATGGAATGATAAAGTAATTTATAAGAAAGATACTTTAATTCAAGAAAAAGAAACTGACAAAGATGGTAATATTATATTTAATGAATTATATTTAGGAAAATATTATATTAAAGAAACTAAAACATTAGATAACTATGTATTAGATACAAATAAATATAATGTAGAACTTATTTATAAAGATCAATATACACCAGTAATTGTTTATTCTAAAACATTACTAAATTATTTAAAGACTGGTAAATTAGAGTTTACTAAAACTGATATTTCTGAATCTAAAACACTACCTAATACTCTTATTGAAATATATACTGATGAAGATAAGTTAGTATTTAGTGGTAGAACAGATGAAAAAGGTAAAATTATTATTGATAAATTACCACAGGGTAAATATTATATTTTAGAGAAAGAAGCACCTGAAGGTTATAAACTTAATGAGGAAAAAATGTCATTTGAAATTAAAGAGAATGGAGAAGTAATAAAATCAACAATGAAAGATGATGATATTACTGGAACACTTGAATTTACAAAAGTAGATGTATCAGATGGAACACCACTACCAAATACATTAGTCGAAATCTATAATGAAAAAGATGAGTTAATATTTAGTGGTAGAACAGATGAAAAAGGTAAAATTATTATTGAAAATTTAAAATATGGAAAATATTATATTTTAGAGAAAGAAGCACCTGATGGATATACATTGAACGATGAAAAAATGTGGTTTGAAATTCTTGAAGATGGAAAAGTTGTTAAATCAACAATGAGTGATGATAAAATCATAGTTGAAGTTCCAAATACACTTAAAAATGATTACATACCATTAGGAATGGCAACTCTTATAGTTATTGGTGGAGGAATAGTCATTTATGGAACATTCAAAAAGAAAAAACAAAATAAAAAATAAGAGATATTCAATATTAATAATGATTGGAGTCTTTTTTATTTTTTTAGGATCATCTTATTTAATTTATAATCAATATAATAATGAAAAACAGGATAGTATTAATGATGGATTAATAGAAGATTATTTTAAAGTGGAGGACGAGATCATTGAAACACCTCAAAAAGAGATAGAAGAAGAAAAGCCTGTTCCCAAAGAAAAAATTGATTATATTGCAGTATTGGAAATACCTAAAATAAAATTAAAGAGAGGAATTGTTGATAAGAATAGTTCTTATAATAATGTAAATAGAAATATTTACACTTTAAAAGAAACAACTATGCCAGATGAGGAAGATAATAGTCATATAATGTTAGCTTCCCATTCTGGTAATAGTTATATTTCATATTTTAAAAATTTGAATAAACTTAATCTAAATGATGAGGTTTATTTTTTTTATAAGAATAATAAATATGTATATAAAGTAATTAAAAAATATGAAGTTGAGAAAACTGGAACAGTTAAATTAAGTAAAAAAAATAGTTCTGATATTACACTTATAACTTGTGTTAGTGGAACTAATAATCAAATTGTTTTAGTTGCAAATTTAGAAAGTATAGAAAATTATTAGGAGGAAAGATTATGAAAAAGAAAAATAAAGATAATAAAAAAACAAAGAAAAAATTGATATTTGTATTAGGTGCTTGTATGGTTACAACATTGTGTGGAACATTAGCATATTTCACAACAACATCAAAGATAACTAATATTTTTACAACACCATTATATCAAAATAAAATAGTTGAGAATTTTGTATCACCAACAGCATGGACACCAGGTACAACAACAACAAAAGAAGTAAAGGTAACAAATACAGGTAGTATAAATATGGCAGTAAGAGCCTCTTATACTGAAAAATGGGTTAATCATAATGGTAAGGAAATATCACTTACTGACTCAAAAGGAAATAGGGCATCAATAATTAACTTTAATGATGGTTGGGAAAAAGCAAATGATGGATATTTCTACTATGGTACTAAATCAAATAAAAAAGTTTTAAAACCAAATGAAGAAACTAATTCATTTATAAGTGGTGTTACATTTAATTCAAATATTGAATCATCATTACAAGAAAATATTTCAAATGATGGTAAAACAATTACTTTTACTTCAACAGGAGATGGATATGATAATGCAACATATACATTAACTATTACAATAGATACAATTCAATACGATCAAGCAAACAATGTTTGGTAATTAAAATGAGATTTTTAAAAGAAATATTTATAAAGATAATATATTTATTTTTATTAATGTATTTAATAATATTTATACCAAAGTTATTTGGATATAATCCTTTGGTAGTTATTTCTGGTAGTATGGAACCGACTCTTAAAGTTGGTGGTTTATTATACTATGAGGAAATAGATATAAATGATTTTAAAGAGAAAGACATACTTGTTTACGAATTGAAAGACCATATTATATCACATAGAGTTGTTGAGCATTTAGATAATGGCTTTATTACAAAGGGAGATGCAAATAATTCTTATGATAGTTCTATTGTAAGTAACACTCAAGTTTTAGGAAGAGGTACTAATTGGAGTATTCCTTTACTAGGTTATTATGCAGATTTTATATTTAGACATAAATATATTTTAAAGATTTTATTAAGTATAGGAATAATTGATTTATTTGTAGATTACTTAATCAAAAGGAAGGACAGACAAAATGAAAAGGAATAGGATAATTATTTTTGTTTTACTACTAATTTCATTATGTATGACAATTAATTGTACTCACGCTTACTTTAATAGTAGAAAAAAATTAGAAACAATTAATATAACAAAAAATCATAATATTACATTAAATGCAAATGGTGGTTATTTTAATAGAAATAATAATGTTAAAGTTATTAATAATCAAATAACATTACCACTTCCTAATAGAACAGGTTATACATTTAGTAATTATAGTTTTAATTCAAATGGAACGAATAGTATAGATAGAACTATTAATGTTGATAGTATTGAGAATAAAACTATTTATGCTAATTGGAGCGTTAATCAATATAATGTTGATGTAAATCCAGTTATTGATGGAACACAATATAATTCAGGCTTATCTGGTTATACATTTAATGTTTATATTAATAATCAATTAGTTGCTAATTCAGTTACTGATTGGTGTCAAAATGTAGATTATGGTTCAAGTGTTAGAGTAGTTGCCAATGCAAGTGCTGGAACAAATACAAGTTATGATCAAACTATGATAGTAGGAACTAGTTCATTAGAATTTAAACCTAGTTGGTCGAAAAATACTTATGAAGCACATTTCTATTTAAATGGCTCTCATAGATTGACTACATACAATAAGTTTGGTGCATATATACAAACCCCTAATACAAATGCAGGAGCATTAGGATATGACAGTAATTTTTACTATGTTAGTGGTTTTAGTCCATGGGAAACTTGGTATCAGCCTGATAGAACAGTTGGATTTACTATTAATATTTCAGAATATAATTGTGTTGCATCGTTGGGATCAGCAGGAAGTTCAAATGCATCATATCAGCTAACTAAATTAAGAAATGCAGGATATGATTTTTGTAGTTTAACTGATTGGGGATCTGTTTGGTGTTCAGGTAATTATTCGAAGGTAATGGGTTTATATAATAACGCTTGGAATATATTACCTAGATCAGGAAAAGGATATTCTATATATAAACAAATTAGCTGTGATAGTGGATGGTCAACTTATGCAAGAAGATAATAAAGAAAGGAATTATTATGGAAAAAGTAGCATTTTATGCTTGTTTTAAAAATCAAAATAAACATTCAATAGAATACTTTTTAAACAAAATAAGTGATTGGTGTTTATTAAAAAATTATGATTACACTGTATATATAGACAAAGTAGATAATCGTTTACACATGAATGATAGAAAAGAATTAAAATTACTTAAAAATGATATTGAAAGTGGGGAATATTCAAAAATTATAGTTAACGATATAAAACACTTATCAAGAGATGTAGTGGAAACTCTCAATTTCTTATTGTTTTTGGAAGAAAATAATTGTGATATAGAATGTGTAGATGGTACTGATTTAAAACTATATAAAAAAATAATAGAAAAATTTAATAAAAATAAGGAGGAAATAGAAAGATGAATAACGAAGTAGAAAAAGAATTAAGAAATTCAAGAAATAGTTTTGAACTAGAAGGGAATGTTGCTAATATTAGCGATGTTTATGTAAATAAAAATGGTAAACAAATGTTAAGATTTGATTTAGCACAAAATAATAATGGGAATACACAATTTGTTCCTATTTTATTAAGGGGAGAATTGATAAATTCTTATGGTAAAAAAATTCAAAAGGGAGATTGGATTTCAGTAAAAGGAAAAATTGCAACTTATTCAAAAGAAGTTGAAAGAGATGGTAAAAAATACAAAGATAAGGCTATCGATATTTTAGGATTTGAAGTTATTGATAAAAAGTATAACAAAGTTTACTCTGCTGATGGACAAGTTCATGAATTATCTGATAAAAAAGAAGAAACACAAGATATGGAAAGATAATTATGAAGAATTATAAGTATAATATATTAAATTATTGGAATGACCAAGATGATTTATATGTTCATTATGAGGTAGAAGATATAGAAAATAATATTACTTCTAATGTGATTGGTTATTATAATATCAGTGATTTAGATTGTAATTATAACGATTTTAATGATGAAGAAATTAAAAAAAGTTTATACAAATTATTGAAACAACATAATGGATATGAATTTAATTTAGCAAGAGTAAGTAATTTAAGTCCATTATTACAATATATATATGATAGAGTTTGTGAAAGTGAATCAAATATGTGTCATATTGATTATAATGATTGGAAAGAACTTAAAGAAGATTATGATTTTTTAGAAGATGATTTTATTACTTTAAAAAAGGAAATAGTAAATCATAATTTAGAAGATTATATAACTCTTGATAATAATGAATATAAAATATGTGCTTACGGTTGTTTACAATGTCAATTTAATGATGATAGAGATAGAAGTTTAGGAAGTGATGAACTTGAAAGATGAACTTAAAAAAGGGCAAGCATTTATTGGACTTGATGATAACAAATATTATTTTTTAGGTTATGACTATGACGATCAAATATTCTTCACTAATTTAGATTTATGGAGTGATAAAGAACAAAGTTATATGACTAAAAGTAATATATTTATTAAAGAAGTATTAGATGAAAAATCAAAAGTTATAGAAGATAGTACATGGTATTATCAGTCCATGAAAGAGCTTGATAATTCCACTATGGAAGAAAAAATCAAAAGATGCTTGGATATTATTAAAAATTCAAATAGTAAAGATTTTGAATTAAGACCAACTGAAATTGGTCCATTAGTAAGAGGACAAGCATATAGTAAAGAGTTTAATCAATATTATGAGGTTATTGGTTTTGTAGTAGAAAACAATATATATGTTGATAAAGATTTAAAAACAAATCAAAAAGGTTTCTTTGCTATTTATCATTCAAATTGTGAGAGTACAGTACCACTAATATTTGAAAGAAATTATAGTGATAGAGATAACAATTTTGATGGGAAACATTTTGTAGCAGGAAATGATGATAGAGTAGATATTGAAGATATTATTTACAATAAAGAATTAGTAAATTCTTATATGGATGATAATTTAATAGAAAGATTAGAAAATACCAATAAAGGTATAACAAAGTAAACTTGAACTGATGTTCTTTGAAAATTAGGTTAATGACTACACAGCATAAAAGTGCAGTGTTTATCTTTTTTTGGAACTGTGTAGTTATTAATCAATGTTATTGATGATTACACAGTTCTTTTTTGTTTTATAGACGAATTAAAAGAAAGGGTGAATTAAATGAAAAATTTAGTCAATGTGTTGGCAATTAATCAATTAGAAGGTGGAACTTATACAGTTGATACGGTTTTAAAAGTAATCAAGCAAATTACTGATTGGGCATTAGCAGTAGGTATTGCACTAGCAGGAGTTGCTCTTGTAATAAGTTTCATAATGTATGCAGTTGTTGATGTAGATCAAAAGCCAAGAGTTAAAACTAGAATAGTACAAACTTTACTAGGAATTGGTGGAATCATAATGGCAATTTCATTAGTTAATATTATTATTAGATTATTCACATAGGTATTTGTTTTATGATGACAAAAGTTTTTGATTTATTAAGAAGTCTAGGATGGTATATAATAAAATTTGTATATGACTTAATAGATGGATTATTAGAAATTATAAAAAAATTAAATGCTTTTGATATTATTAATTCATTATCTAATAATCAAGCATTTAAAAACTTTTATACTGGTGTGATGGCAATAGCTGTCACATTATTTGCTTTATTTATAGTATGGAAATTTGTGAATAAAATGTTAGATCCAGATGAGGAGACTTCTTTTAAAAATATAATGACTGAAATAGCAAAATGTGGAGCATTAATTATGATGTCCACATTTATGTTTATTCAAGTATCTAACTTTTCTATAACATTATCTAATTATACAGGTAGTATATTCGAAAGTAGTACAAAATCAAAGATGAGTGATACAATGCTTTCAATGTATATATCATATAAAGATGGTTATAAGAATAGTGATAAATTCAAAGAAGATAAGAGTATAAATGAATTAGTTTCAAATGGATCATTTGATAGTGACGAATTATACCTTTCAAAATATGTCACGAAATCAAGAATAATATTATCTGATGATAAAGATTATAAATATGAAATTAATTGGCTTATGGCAATTATAAGTGGTGGCTTCTTTTTGTACAGTTTATTCTTTGCTGGAATAATGCTTGGTAGAAGGCAGATAGAATTTCTATTTTTGTTTTCTATTGCACCAATAGTATTTGCTACAAGTGTATGTAATAAACAAAGACGAGGAGCAGTTGTTGAACAATTAGTATCACTTGCACTCCAAAGTGCAGTAGTAATGTTAATAGTTAGTTTAACAGTTATGGTTATGCAAGAAATAAATTCTACTTCATTCTTTACGAATGCATTTATGAATTTAACAACTAAGTCATTGTTGTATTTAGGATGTGCTACATTTATCTTAACTGGTAGTCAAGTTATTAATCGTTTTATTGGTGCAAATGTAAGTGCAGCATCAGGTCGAGAACAATTAATGTCGTTGATGGGTTATGGAAAAATGGCAGGTATTGGAGCAACACTTGGAGCAGGAGCAACAATAGGAGGAACATTATTAGGAGCAGGACTTGCTATGAAAGGTGGAAAAGCAGTTGGCTCACAAGCACTATCTCAAGCAGGACTTGCAATAGGCACAATGGGAACTGTAGATTCATCAAGTGGACAAGCACCAACCAAAATGCAAAAATTTGCTCAAACAATGGGTAGCAAAATGTATGTAAGAGGACAAAAGTTAGGTAGTAAATCTGATGGAAGTAAATTTAGCACAAGTGATGCGTTCATAAATGCAGGAGCAAGTAGTTTAAATAGCACAGTACGAAAAGTAATGCCAAGAGCAGCATACAATACTTCTTATTATAGAAGAAAAAATAAATTATAGAGGGAGGAAAAATTATGTATATAACAGTTAAATCTATTAAAAGAGATTTAGGATTTAAAGGGATAGAAGTATCGGATATAGTTATTGGACTACCTATGATACTTTTATTTATAATTCTATTTTGTTTTACTCCTTTAAAAATATTATCTATTGTTGGATTAATGATAGGTATATTTTGTCTTTTACCTATTAGTGTAAGTAAAAAGAATCGTATGTATAAAGTTTTAGGTCTTATCTTTTCTTATATTAAGAGAGATAAGATTTTTATTTATAAAAATGAAAGAAAGGTGAGTAGAATTGAAGAATGAGAAAATTAGTAAAGAAGAAAAGAAAAAAATTAAAGAACACAAGATATTAGAAAAATTTTTAAAGAGAAAAGATAAAGTTAAAAATAAATATCTAACTAGAAGTGTTCTAATTAAAAAATATAGAAATGCTCAAACTTTTACTAATTCAGAATTTGTAAATGATAATGGTATTATCAAATTGAGAGATAATTCTTATGCAAGAGTTTATTCAGTAGATGCTATTGATTTATCACTTACATCAAATATTCAAAAACAAAATTTCTTTCATCAGTTAAAGTATTTATATCAATTAAAAGGACTTAATTTAAGAATATATAAGTTAGATGATAAAATTGACTTAAATGCTAATAAAGATTATTATAATAAACTAATGGAAGAATATTCTACAGATGAACAAAGAGTAGAGTTTTTGAAAGAGAGATATTACAAATTAGAAGAATTAGAGCATGAGAATTTAACAACAACAAGTAGATATTATTTTGTTATTGTAAATGATAATGAAAAGGCACTTGAACATATAGTAGAAGAAGTAGAAATGCAATGCTATAATATGACACCAAGACTTAATATTAAAATGATTACTAATAAATTAGAAATATATCAATTTTTAGTAAATCTATATTTATCAACTGCTAGTATAGATCAATTAATGTGGAGCAATTTAGTAGAATTAATTACTCCTTTTTTTATACAAGAAAACATGGGATATATAAAAGCAGATGAAGAAGAAATACAAGTTATTACAATAAAAAAATTGCCACCATTTATAGACGAACTATTCTTTGAAGAACTATTTAATGTACCAGAAACTAGGAGTTGTATTCATATTAAAGATACAATTCCGACTGATGAATTAGTTAAAAGATTAGATAGCAATTACGAATTTTTAATGTCTGAAAGAAACACTACACGAAAGTTAAGTGATGCTACACAAATGGATGCAGAAAAAGAAAACTTTCAAGCATTAATGACACAAATAAAAAATGGTGATGAGAAGATAAAAGAAGTTGATTTCATTATTGTTATTAATGGAAATAAAAAGCAAAGAGAAGAAAAACTTAAAGAGTTAAGAAAGATAGCAGATATTTATCAAATTAAGTTAGATGCTCCTCGTATGAGGCAACTTGAAGGTTGGCAAGCATTTGATATAAATAAAAATGGATTTGATGATTATCATAGTTATTTACCAAGTTTAACTTTGGCGGCATCATTCCCATTAACAATAACTAACTTTAATGATGAAACAGGATATATGCTAGGAGCAGATATTCATACTGCACTACCAACAATATTTGATATATTCCATAAAGACGCAACAAGACCATCAAGTAATCTTGCAGTAATTGCGTCTACTGGTGGAGGAAAGAGTTTTACATTAAAGAAAATGATTATAAATGAAATTAATAGGGGAAATAAAATATTTATATTTGATGCAGAAGGAGAATATCAAAATCTAGTTAATAAAAATAAGGGAGAGTACATTGATATGTATTCTTCTAGTGGTGGAATAATTAATCCATTACAAGTTAGGTTTTTACCAAGTGATAAAGAAGAAAAAACTGATAATGATGTAGATAAAATTAATTATGAAGATTGTCCACTAGCAAAACATTTAGGATCACTTGAAACATTTATTAAATGTGCTTTTGAAGAAATAAAAGAAAGTGAAGTAGTTGTCTTGTTAGATATGATAGAAAAACTTTACAAGAGATTTGGTATTACAAAAAATACTAAAATATCAAGTTTAGAAAAATTAGAGAATACTGATTATCCAATATTTACCGACTTAATAGAGTTCCTACCAGATTACAAAAATATGATTACTAATCAAGAACAAATAAAGATAGTAGATAAACTTGAAATACTTTTAGATAGATTTAAAGTAGGCATTGATTCAATGCTATTTAATGGATATACATCAGTAAATCTTGATTCTAATTTAATTGCTTTTAATGTTAAAGATTTATTAAATAGTAAAAACAAAAGAGTTATTACAACACAACTTGTAAACTTATTAACTTATCTTAATAACATAATAGTTCAAAATAAAATAGTAAATGATAAAGGTAAAGAAAAAAAGAAAATTAAAAATATTGCAGTTATCATTGATGAGTTCCACTTGTATTTAAAAAATACTGATAGTGAAGTTCTTTTAACATTTGAACAAATTGCAAGAAGAATTAGAAAATATCATGGAGCATTTATTCCAGCAACGCAAAGCATTCATGACTTTATTGGAGATGATGATTCAGTTAGAAGTGCAACTGCGATATTTAATAATTGTCAGTATCAATTAGTAGGTATGCTTAAAGAAGATGATTTAACAACTTATTTAAGATTGTTCTATCAAAATCCTTTAACTGATACTCAAAAAGAATTTTTAACACAAGCAAAGATGGGGGAGTTTTTATTAACAGTCAATTCTAAAAATAGAATAAGAATTAAAATAGAAGCTACTCCAATGGAAATAGAATTAATGAAAGAAGTATTGCTATGAAAGAACTAACAACTAGACAATTACGAAATAGATTTAAAAAGATGTATAAAGAAGAATTTGAAGATCCTAACGAATCGTTTATGGATTTTTTGTTAGATTTACTTCCAAAGGAAATATTAATTAAGATGCTTGATAAAGGAGATAAATATTATTATTCAATATTTCATAAATACAAATGAAAAAGAAAAAGAAGAATTTATTTTTAAAAATTATTGGTGGTAGTAGCATTTTATCAATAGCATTTGCAATGATCATACTTATATGTGTCTTAATGATTTTTGATTTCTTTGGGACAAAAATTACAAAAGAAAAAGTACAAGCCAATGCAGAATATGCTGATGCTTATACTCAAACTGTCAATAAATATTTAAAAGATGGATATGTTCCATTACAACGACTTTTATATTTTCATTTGGAAGATACAACATTATCTCTTGATGCTTTATATAAAATGAATCAAAATACTGAAACAAAAACTGCAAAAGAAATTAAATCAGTATGTGAAGATCAGAGATTAAAAAATATGGTTGCTTGTACTGATGCTAACATAAAAGAGAACGAAGATTATTTAGTAGTTAGTACAGGACATTTTAATTTGCCATTAAAAGATAGTTTTGCCGTTACGAGTTTTTTTAACGAGCAAAGAATAATTTATGGAGAAAGTAATGTACATGGAGGTTGGGATTTAGCAGCACCAGCACAGACAAAAGTTTATTCAGTTTGTGATGGAGAAGTTGTTAGAGTTAATTATACTCAAAGTGAAAATGTACCTTATGATAAATCTAAAAATAGTGTTGGTAATACAATACGAATTAAATGTGATAAAGATTACGAAGATACATATTATGTTTTATTTGCTCATCTTTATCCAAATAGTGCAAAAGTTAAAGCAGGAGATAGAGTAAGTCATTGGACTGAAATAGCAAGTGTTGGAACAACAGGACATTCTACAGGTAATCATTTACATTATCAAGTTGAAACCGAAAATGGAGAAAAAATTGATGGAATGAATTTTATTGATTTTACTTTATCCAAATCAGATTCTACACTTGAGTTGCCAAGTTATAATACTGAACTTCCTGCTTTTTCAAATTAAGAGAAGCACAAAAAAATAAGAAAAATTAGAAAGTAGCCACTTTGGGAAAATAAAGTAGTCATTAAATTTGTTGTAAATAAAGGGCTTAAAGCAATAGAGTAGCCACTTATGACCACTGAAAGTAGTCATTTTTGCAAGTGCAAAAATTGTAAGACACCACTAGTTTATCCTTGTTTTACATGGATTAAATAGAATTATGGTGTCGTTCTTCTTATGCCCATTAAAAATATGAAGTATTTTTATTAAAAAAATAACAATATTTTAGTAAAAGTGGCTACTCTAAATTTTTATATAGGAGGGTGTAAATTGATAAAAGGTTTAGTAAGAACTACATTAAGAATTGATAATAATTTAAAAACAAGAATAGAATTGTTAGCAATCAAAAACAATTTAAGTTTTAATAAAATGTTAGTTTATATTATTGAACTTGGTTATAACGAATACATAAAAAAGTTTGATAAATATTATGAAGAACAAAATAAAAAATTAGAAAGAGAGGATAATGCTTATGAATAAGATTAGAGTATATAATGATAATGAAATTAAAATCTTATTAAGTAATCCTAATGTTGAAAGAATAAAAAACAAAAGTCAAATAGTTTATAAAAATGAATTTAAGTTATATGCTGTTAAAGAAAAAATAAATCATAGTGAGAAAACTGCAAGACAAATTTTTGAAGATGGAAAGTTTGATATGAATATATTAGATGATAGAACTCCTCAAAAAAGAATTTGTTCTTGGGTTAAAAAATATAAAATGTTTGGAGAAGATTATTTTACTACCAAGAATAAATATTCTTATAAAGCATTAGAACAAAATAAAAAATGTAATCTTAATAATATGTTTAAAGATGATAAAGTTATTGCTTATGTAATTGAGAAGAAAGATGATGGCTCTATTGAATCAAGAGTTGTTAGAAAACTAGATGATGAAAAAACTAACAGTTAGATTAGAAGATTATATTTATGATAGATTAAATTTAGTTTCTAATGAAAATGGTATTTCAGTAAATAAAATTGTATCTAACATTTTAGAAAAATATATTAATCAACCAAAAGAAATAAATTACATGAAAGAATTAGATAGAGATTTAAAAATATTAAATAGTAATTTAGAAAAAGTTTCAAAAAGACAATATAAACATTTTTTAGTATCACAACAACACTTTGCTAATGTAGGTTATTTATCAAATGCAGATATTAAAGAAGATAAATGTCTTAAAGAAATTTTAAATAATAAGGATGGTTTTAATGAGTAAGAAAAGTCCTAATGTAATTTTTAAAAGTCAATATTGTTTAGCACTAAAATCAAGAGATAATAAATTGCAATCATTAAATTATAAAGATGATAGATTAAAAGATGTTGATGATATGATTAATTATTTTTCAAATGAGAAGAAAAGGACAATAGGTATGTTTGAATATTATATGGGACATACAAGAAATGAAAATTATAATCTTGTTATGGAAAATGGAGAGTATGCTACTAAACAAGACATAAATAAAATTAAAGATGATTATAAAAAGTATATTGAAAATTCAAATCTTTGGAAAGGAATTTTAAGTTTTAAAAAAGAATATCTTGATGAGAATATTGATATTAAAACTCTGGAACAAAAGATAGCAAAAGAAGTAATGCCACAATTTTTAAAGTATTGTGGATTTAATGATATTAAAAATATGAGTTATGTTTTTTCAGTACACACTAATAGAAAGCATCAACCTCATATACATTTTGCTTTTATAGAAAAGAAACCTAACTATCAATATTGTGATAAAAAAGTTAATTATAGAAGAAAAGGTAAAATTACTCTTGATGAACAAAGATACTTAAAAAGATTAGTAGAACTTGTAATTGAAAGAGAAAAATATTACACACCACTTCTAAAAAAGACTAATGAAGATATTGATTATTTAAAATCTTATTTTAATCCAAAAGAAAGGAATTTTACTTTAAGAAATATTAATAACTTTTACATAGAAGAAGATATTTTAAAGTTAGGGCAATTGTTAAAAGAATATAGAGAACTTAATAAACAAGATTCAAAACAAATTAAATATAATTCAATTAAGAATAATAAGTTAGGTAAAGAAATAAAACAACTAACTAATGAAATAAAGAAAAATTTATTTAATGACGATACATCTATTCTTTATGCTAGTAAAAAAGATATTAAAAAGGATTTAGATAATCTTAATGAATATTTTAATAAGCTGAATGAAGATAACAATATAAAAGATTATATTAAATCAAATAGTATTGTTGATAAAAAAGAACAATATATTGATAATTATATTTATAATTCAATAGTAAATCATTCCTTATATAAGTATGAACATATAGAAATGATAGTTAAGAATAAGAAAATTGATAATATTACACTTGATGATCTTATTCAAGAAGTAGCATACCAAAATAAAATAAAATCAGAGATGAAAGATAAACAAAGAAAAAGGTTTATTCTTGATAATTATTTTAAAGGAACTAATAGTAGCACTAAATTTCCTAGCAAATACAAGATGGAAAAAGCCTTTAAAAATATTAATTATGAAATGGAAAAAGCATCTCATGAATTTAGTAAACTATTTAATTATGATGATAAGATAATGTAGGAGTGTCATGAAAAAAAGAAATATATTTAAAAAAGTTAAGAAAGACATTAGATAATAATAATTATTATTATTTTGAAAATGAATTAAATCAGAACATAAAATATTTTATGGAATACTATTGTTACTAATAATTCTAATATGGATTTCTAAAAAGAAAAACAGATGTTTTTTTTAAAGCAGATAATTTTATATGTTTCTATATTTTTAATTATACTTGTATTATTTATATTAGTGTCGATATTTCACTAAAAATAAATAGTCCAATAGAAAAATTATTTTTTTTTTGATATAATATATTTATATAAGTTATTCCGATAAATAGTAACTTGTAAGTGAGGTAGTAATATATGATTTTAAAAAAAAGGTATAAAAGAAGATTAACAAAATTTGGTAAATTATTCTTTTCTGGAATTTTCGGTTTGACTGTATTGATTTTAAGTTTAGCTTTTATAAATCATCAAAGAGTTTTTTATGAAAAAGATGAAAATAAAAATTATATAGTCGAAATTAATTATCCAAAGGTTAAATCAAAACAACTTCTAGCATATACTGATGACTATATAAAAAATAAAAAAAAGGAATTTAAAGAAGAAATTTCTAAGGAAGAGCCCTTAAATAGTTCAAAATATGAATTTAAAGCAGATTATAAAATAACTGATAATAATAATATATTAGGATTACATTTAAATATTAGTGAATATACTGGCGGAGCTCACCATGTTAGATATGATAAATCATATTACTATAATAAAGAAAGCGATGAAATAGTATCTATTAAGGATTTTTTAGAAAAAGATACAAGCCTAGATAAACTCGCTAATCTTTCTTATTATTATGTTATGAAATATAGTGATGATAATAATTTAAATTTTGATAAAGAAGGGGTTAAAGAAGGATTATCTTCTAATTTGAATAATTTTGAACATTTTAATTTCATAGATGATGGTTTAGAATTTATCTTTCCGCCTTATCAAATTGCATATTATGCTGCAGGTGAAATAAAAATAGTAATTCCTTATAATGAATTAAAAGGCATAATTAAAAATAAATATTTAAAATATAGTGAAAAAGATAATATAAAACAAGATAACAATAGAGACTTAAAAGAATTTAGTAATAAAAAACTAATTGCTTTTACCTTTGATGATGGACCTAGTTATATTGGAACAAATAAATTACTAGATAATTTAGATAAGTATAATGCTCGGGTAACATTTTTCGTATTAGGAAGTAGAGTTAATAATTACAAAGATACATTAACTAAGGCTTATAAAATGGGGAATACAATAGGAAGTCATACTTATAGTCATTCTAATCTTTTAAAGTTAGATAATTATTCTGTTATGGATGAAATAAAGAAAACTAATGAGGCAATTAAAAATATAACTGGTAGTGAAACTATATATTTAAGACCCCCTTATGGAAATATAAATTCTGATATAAAAAATATATCAAATATGTACACAATTTTATGGGATTTAGATACAGAAGATTGGAAATATAAAGATAAAGATAGAATAGCAGACTATATTGTCAGTAATGCTCATGATGGAGCAATAGTATTATTGCACGATTTATATGAAACATCAGTTGATGGAGCTTTACTTGCTATGGAAAGATTAGAAAAAGAAGGATATGCTTTTGTAACAATTGATGAAATGATTAAAATTAAAGATATTCAATTGGATATAAATAAAAATTATTATCAACTTAAATAATTATAAATTCATATACTTACACAATTATAAAAGCACATATCAAGAAATAAAATACAATTTAGTAATTAGTTAGAAAAATAGTAATTTGTAGAGATGATAGGAGTTGTAGAATATGGCTAATGAAAGTAAAAAAGATTTTAATGCAATTATGAATAACAATAAGGATATGCCTAAAACACAGGTTGTTAAAGATGAGAAAACAATAAAAAAATATAGGGGAACTAAAATGTTTTTTGCCCCACCAATTTATTATAATGAGTTAATGAAAAAAGTACCAAAAGGAAAACTAATAACAGTTAGTCAAATGAGAGATTATCTAGCAAAAGAGAATAATGCAGACTTTACTGATCCGATGACAGCAGGAATATTTGTAAATATAGTTGCTTGGGCAAGTTATCAAAGAAATG
>CAJMSU010000013.1 GCA_905216155.1 uncultured bacterium | reverse complement strand
GACTTAAGTCTTTTTTTTTTATAGAATTTGTTTCACATCAATTGTATAACAACAAGTTTTGAATACTTAAATATTCATTAATATTGAAACAAATTAATTATATATGATATAATAAAAAACGATAGGAGATAACCATATGAAAATAGTTGGAATAAATAAAGAACAATTTGATCAATTTTCAAAAAAACATAAATATAAAAATTACTATCAATCTATAGAATATGGTAATACCATGATGAAATTTGGCTATAATGTCCAATATTTAGGTATAATAAATGAAAGAAAAACTCTAATTGGTGCTACTCTTCTAATGTATAAAGATGTATTTCTAAATTATAAAATCGCATATGCGCCTAGAGGAATATTATTTAATTATGAAAAAGACTATGAAGTAAAAGATCTAGTAGAAAACCTAAAAAAAATTCTAGGTAAACAAGGATTTATTTTACTGCGAATAGATCCCTTAATACCATCAACAATTAGAGACAGTAAAGGTAATATAATGAATTTTAATAATCAATATAATACCATAATGAAAAATTTAGTTGATGCTGGATTTAGACACAAAGGCAAAACTTTATTTTTTGAAGATGAAAAACCAAGATGGCAATCACTTATCTTATTAAATAAAGACATAAGACAAATATTTAATAGATTTGATAAACGTACAAGGCATAAAATTCGAAAAGCTGCTAATTCTGGTGTTGAGATATATAAAAGCAATGACATTGATATACTTTACCAGTTTATAAAAAGAAAAACTAAAAAGCCAATTAGATATTATAAAGAACTAATGAACAACTTTAAAGATAATATTGATATTTATTATGCTAGACTAAATACAGAAATATATGTAGTAAATAGTAGAAGAGCATATGAAAGAGAAATGTCAAAAAATGATGAAATGGCTAGAGAAATACAAAAAGAAATATCAGAAGGTAAGAAAAATGATACATTATTAAATAAAAAAATGGAATCAGATAAACTATTGAATGTATATAAAAACAATTTAGTAAAAGCAACAAATTTACTAAAAAAATTCCCAAATGGTATCGTTTTAGCAGGTTCATTCATAATAAAATATGACAATGCTGCTTATGTAATAATAGACGGATTTGATAAAAAATATACAAGTTTAAATGCAAGCTATTTAATAAAATGGAAAATGGTAGATGATTATAATAAACAAGGTTTCAAATATATAAATTTAAATGGAGTTGTAGGAGAATTTGAAAAGAAAAATAAATTTTCTGGCCTAAATGAAATGAAGTTAGGATTTGGCTCAACCATTACAGAATATATTGGGGAATTTGATATTGTTTTAAATAACTTCGGTTATAATCTATATCAAAGATTTAATAAAAACAAATAATTAGGTGTATAAGCACCTAATTTTTTTATATACAAAAAAAACCAAACAATATGTTTGGTTTAATATTATTATTCAACGATTTCAGTAACGTTACCAGCACCAACAGTACGTCCACCCTCACGAATAGAGAATTTAGTTCCTTGTTCAAGTGCGATTGAATGGATTAATTCAACTTCCATATCAACATTATCTCCAGGCATTACCATTTCAGTACCTTCTGGTAAAGTAATTACACCAGTTACATCAGTAGTTCTGAAATAGAATTGAGGACGATAGTTGTTGAAGAATGGAGTATGACGTCCACCTTCTTCTTTACTTAGTACATATACTGCAGCTTTGAATTTATGATGAGGTGTAACACTTCCTGGTTTAGCAAGAACTTGTCCACGTTCAACTTCTTCACGAGAAATACCACGTAAAAGTACTCCAGCATTATCTCCTGCTTCAGCATAGTCTAATTGTTTACGGAACATTTCAATTCCAGTAACAACTGTCTTCTTAGTTTCTTTAATACCAACGATTTCAACTTCATCGTTAAGTTTTAATTGTCCACGTTCAACACGTCCAGTAACAACTGTACCACGACCTGTAATTGTGAATACATCTTCAATACTCATTAAGAAAGGTTTGTCATTGTCTCTTTCTGGAGTTGGAATCCAAGTATCAACTGCATCCATTAATTCGTCAATCTTACCAACCCATTTAGGATCACCCTCAAGAGCTTTTAATGCAGATCCACGAATAATTGGAGTGTTATCCCCGTCGAAATCATATTCATTTAATAAATCACGAATTTCCATTTCTACTAAGTCTAATAATTCTTCATCATCAACCATATCACATTTGTTCATGAATACTACCATTTTAGGTACTCCAACTTGACGAGCAAGTAAGATATGTTCACGAGTTTGTGCCATAGGTCCATCAGTAGCAGCAATAACTAAGATTGCTCCATCCATTTGTGCAGCTCCAGTAATCATGTTTTTAACATAATCAGCATGTCCTGGGCAGTCAACGTGTGCATAATGTCTCTTATCAGTACTATACTCAACGTGAGCAGTATTGATAGTGATACCACGTTCTCTTTCTTCTGGTGCTTTATCAATGTTAGCGAAATCAACAGCTTCATTACCGTTTCTTCCAGCTAAAACTTTTGTAATAGCAGCAGTTAAAGTTGTTTTACCATGATCTACGTGTCCAATTGTACCAATGTTAACATGTGGTTTTGAACGATCAAATTTTTCTTTTGCCATATAAATTTCCTCCTTATTTATTTACAACATTTATTTTATCTAATAATTGAATTTTTTTCAACTATTTTGATACGATTTTAATTAATTTCCACTTTTTTTGATTATTTCTTCACTAATATTCTTAGGAACTTCTTCATAATGATCTGGGAACATTACGAAAGTAGCTCTTCCTTGAGTATTAGAACGAAGATTTGTAGCATAACCAAACATTTCAGATAGTGGAACCATTGCACTTAATTTAATAGCATTACCTTGAGATTCTTGTCCAAGTGGTTTACCACGACGAGAAGTTATATCTCCCATAACATTACCAAAATATTCTTCTGGTGTTGTTACATCAACCTTCATTATTGGCTCAAGTAATACTGGATTACATTTGTTCTTAGCTTCTTTCAAAGCGAAACTAGCTGCAATCTTAAATGCCATTTCATTAGAGTCTACATCATGATAACTACCATCAAATAATGTAGCTTTAACATCGATCATAGGATATCCTGCAAGTACACCTGTTTGTAAAGCTTCTTGTAATCCTTTATCTACTACTGGAATATATTCACGAGGAACAACTCCACCAACGATTTGATCAACAAATTCATATCCTTTATCTGGATTTGGTTCAAATTTAATCCATACGTGTCCATATTGTCCACGACCACCAGATTGTTTAATATACTTACCTTCACAATCAGCAGCAGCTTTTATTGTTTCACGATAAGCAACCTGTGGAGCACCAACATTAGCTTCAACATTAAATTCACGTTTCATACGATCAACTAATACATCAAGATGTAATTCACCCATACCAGCAATAACAGTTTGTCCTGTTTCATGATCTGTATGAACCTTAAATGTTGGATCTTCTTCAGCTAATTTTTGAAGTGCTAATGCCATTTTATCTTGATCAGCTTTAGATTTTGGCTCAACAGCTAATTGAATAACTGGTTCTGGAACTACTAAACTTTCTAGAATAATAGGCTTTTTCTCATCGCATAAAGTATCACCAGTAGTTGTATTTTTAAGCCCAACTGCTGCAGCAATATCTCCTGTATAAACATCACTAATTTCTTTACGAGTATTAGCATGCATTTGAAGAATACGACCAATTCTTTCCTTTGAATCTTTTGTTGAGTTTAATACATAACTACCACTTGATAAGTGACCAGAATAAACTCTAAAGAATGTTAAACGTCCAACAAAAGGATCTGTCATAACCTTAAATGCTAAAGCAGAAAATGGTTCACTATCACTTGGATGACGAACAGCTTCATTACCATCTAAATCAGTACCTTTAATAGATGCAATATCTAAAGGACTTGGTAAATAATCCAATACAGCATCAAGCAATAATTTTATACCTTTATTACCTAAAGCAGTACCACACATTACAGGGAAAAATTCTGCTTGTAATGTACCAGTTCTTATTGCCTTCTTGATCATTTCAATGCTAACTTCTCCACCATCAAGGTAAGTCATCATCATTTCATCATCAAATTCTGCAACAGCTTCAATTAATTCAGCACGTTTTTCTTCAGCAATCTCCTTTAAGTCTGCTGGAATTTCAATCTCTTCAGCATTTTCTGCTTGAGCTCCATCATAATGATAAGCTTTCATAGTAACTAAATCTATAACTCCAGAGAATTCAGATTCAGCACCAATTGGCCATTCAATAGGTTTAGCATTAACTCCTAAACGTTCATCAATAGTCTTTAAACTATATTCAAAGTTAGCCCCCATCTTGTCCATTTTATTTGCAAAAATAATTCTAGGAACTTTAAATTCAGAAGCTTGTCTCCAAACTGTTTCAGTTTGAGGTTCAACTCCAGCTTGAGCATCTATTAATGCAACAGAACCATCTAATACACGAAGTGAACGAGAAACCTCAATAGTAAAGTCTACGTGTCCTGGAGTATCGATAATATTTAAACGATATCCTTTCCAGTGAGCTGTAGTAGCTGCAGAAGTGATAGTAATACCACGTTCTTGTTCTTGAGCCATCCAGTCCATTTGACTTTCTCCATCATGAGTTTCACCAATTTTATGAGTTACTCCTGTATGAAATAAAATTCTTTCTGTACAAGTTGTTTTACCTGCATCAATATGAGCCATGATTCCTATGTTTCTTGTCTTTTCCAAAGACGTATCTCTTGCCATATTATGACTCCTTTCCTACCATCTATAATGTGCAAAAGCCTTATTAGCTTCAGCCATTCTATGAGTATCTTCACGTTTCTTAACTGCTGCACCTGTTTCATTTGATGCATCAATTATTTCATTAGCTAAATTATCAGCCATACCTTTTCCACCACGTTCACGAGAATACTTTGTTAACCATCTAAGTGCTAACGCTTGTCCTCTTGCAGGTGTAACTTCTATAGGTACTTGATAATTAGATCCCCCAACACGACGAGATTTAACTTCAAGTTGAGGTGTAATGTTTTCCATAGCAGTAGTAAATACTTCTAATGGATCTTTTCCTGTTTTATTCTTTACTTGATCAAATGCTTCATAAACTATAGATTGAGCAATACCTTTTTTACCATCTAACATAATTGTGTTTACTAATTTAGTAACAACTTTTGATTTATATATTGGATCTGGTAAAACGTCTCTCTTAACTGCACGTCTCTTACGCATTTAAATTCCTCCCTTCTACTATTTTAAATCTTACTTAGGTCTCTTAGCACCATATTTACTACGACCTTGTTTACGATCCTTAACACCAGCAGTGTCCAAAGTACCACGAATAATATGATAACGAACACCGATTAGGTCTTTTACACGACCACCACGAATTAAGACAACACTATGTTCTTGTAGATTATGTCCAATTCCAGGGATGTAAGTATCTACTTCTTTACCATTAGATAAACGAACACGAGCATACTTACGTAATGCTGAGTTTGGTTTCTTAGGTGTCTTTGTACCAACACGAGTACATACACCACGTTTTTGAGGGGAATTAATTGTTGTTGCTTTTTTCTTAATTGTATTTACTCCCACACCAAGTACTGGTGCCTTACTCTTTCTTACCTTATCTTTACGTTTGTTATGAACTAATTGGTTAATTGTAGGCATAAAATATATCTCCTTTCTTTACACATATCCAGGTGTATCATTTTACCCTTTAAATAAAACTTTGCACAAAGGCAAAGATATTTAATAGCAAAAATAATATATCATTATATTATGCTAAAGTCAAGAATAATTTACTGTTTTTCAGAAAAAACTGAATTCTCTTCTTCATGAGTTAAAGGAATATTATCTTTCTTATCAACAACTAAAGCTAAAATTGAAATAACTATAAGTGCAAATAAGAAAACCGAAATAAATATAACAAATGTATTCAATCCCCAACCCTTATTATTTAACTTTTTCATATAACACCTCTACAAATATTGTATAAAATTTTTCTAAAAAGGTAAAGAAAAAAGAGTAAGTTTCCTTACTCCATAAATTGATCTTCTAATTTATCAAGAGGCTCTTCATCAATAAACTCTGAAGTTAAATCATAATCTACATTACGATATCTCTTACTTCCTGTACCAGCAGGAATTAATTTACCAATGATAACATTTTCCTTCAATCCTGATAAAGTATCAACTTTTCCTTTTATAGCAGCATCAGTTAAAATTCTAGTTGTCTCTTGGAATGATGCAGCTGATAAGAATGAGTCTGTTTCAAGTGCAGCCTTAGTTATACCAAGTAATACCGGTTTACCAAGTGCTGGAGTTTTACCATTAATAATAGTTTCTTTATTACCCTCAGTAAATTCTCTAAAGTTAACTAAGCTACCAGGTAAGAATCTTGTATCTCCACCTTCAACAATTCTAATCTTACTAATCATTCTACGAGCAATAATTTCGATGTGTTTATCAGAAATATCAACACCTTGAGAACGATAAGTATATTGTACTTCTTTTAGTATATATTCTTGTGTTGTTATAGGATCTGTAACTGCAAGCAATTCTTTAGGGCTGATAGCACCTTCTGTAAGTCTATCACCACAATGAACTTCAGTACCTTTTTCAACACATAATTTAGAACCATAATTAGTAACATGTTCTTTTGTTTCTAATTTATTAGTAATACTAATTTTATATTTTCCATGATCTTCCTTAATATTTGTAACTTTACCATCAATTTCTGCAATTGTTGCTTTTCCTTTTGGATTACGAGCCTCAAATAATTCTTGTACACGAGGAAGACCTTGAGTGATATCTTCAACACCTGCAACACCACCAGTATGGAAAGTACGCATAGTAAGCTGTGTACCAGGTTCACCAATTGATTGTGCAGCCATAACACCAACAGCTTCTCCAATTTCTACTAAATTACCAGTAGCTAAGTTACGACCATAACATTTTTGACAAACACCATTTGCAGTAGCACAAGTTAAAATTGTTCTAATTTCAACTTCTGTTATACCAGCAGCAATAATTTTATCTGCAAGAGATTCAGTAATCATCTCTAATTTGTCAACAATAACTTCCTTTGTTTCAGGATTAACAATTTTCTTATTAGCATATCTACCAATAATACGATCTCTTAATCCTTCAATTACAGTACCAGTTTTTTCATTAATAAAGTCACGAACTACTACACCTTGATCAGTACCACAATCTTCTTCACGAACAATCATATCTTGACTTACATCAACTAGACGACGAGTTAAGTATCCTGAATCAGCTGTTTTAAGTGCAGTATCTGCTAAACCTTTACGAGTACCATGTGTAGATAAGAAGAATTCTGCAACACTAAGTCCTTCAATAAAGTTAGACAAAACTGGAATTTCTACAGAAGAACCATCTGGTTTTGCCATTAATCCACGCATACCAGCAACTTGTGTAAAGTTAGAAATGTTACCACGTGCCTTAGAATGCATCATCATGAATATTGGATTATCAACATCACTATTAGCAATTTCTTCTAGTTCAGCTTGAACCTTATCTTTTGCTGCATTCCATGTATCAATTACCTTATTATATCTTTCCTCTTCAGTAATTAAACCACGTTTATATTGTTTATTTATCTTATCAACAATCTTTTGACTTTCTGCAACAACTTTATCTTTATCTTTACTTGTTTCAACATCACTCATACTAACAGTAACACCAGCAATAGTTGAATACTTGAAACCTAAATCTTTTAAATTATCAAGCATAGTTGATGTTTCTGTTGTTTTATAACGTTTAAATACTTCTGCAATTACCTTTTCTAATGTATTTTTAACAAAAGGTTTTACAAGAGACATTTTTGCTATTTCTTCAGGTATATTTACTCCCTTATCTAAGAAATATTTATTTGGAGTAATACCAGATATATTTTCATCTGTTGGTTCATTTATAAAAGCAAATGAATCAGGAAGAATTTCATTAAATTTAATTTTTCCTACAGTAGTAACTAAATATTTTCCCTTTTGATTTTCGGTAAACAACTTATGTCTAAATGAATCAACTGGAATTGCTATACGAGTATGAAGAGTAACTTCTCTTCTTTCGTATGCCATTAATGCTTCGTTAGCATCTTTAAATACACGTCCTTCACCATCTTCTCCAGCTTTTTCCATAGTAATATAATAATTACCTAAAACCATATCTTGAGAAGGTGTAACAATAGGATCACCAGATTTTGGATGTAAGATATTATTAGATCCTAACATTAACAATCTAGCTTCTGCTTTTGCTTCTTCAGATAAAGGAACATGAACAGCCATTTGGTCTCCATCAAAGTCAGCATTAAATGCAGGACAAACTAATGGATGAAGTCTAATAGCCTTACCACCAACTAAAACAGGTTCAAATGCTTGAATACCAAGTCTATGTAAGGTTGGTGCACGGTTAAGCATAACTGGATGTTCTTTAATAGCTTCTTCTACAATATCCCATACTACAGGATCTTGATTATCAATAAGTCTCTTAGCTGCTTTAATATTATGAGCTATATCCTTTTCTACTAAACCATGAATAACATGAGGTTTAAATAATTCAAGTGCCATTTCTTTAGGAATTCCACATTGATACATTTTAAGAGATGGACCAACAACAATAACTGAACGTCCAGAATAATCAACACGTTTTCCAAGTAAGTTTTGACGGAAACGACCTTGCTTACCTTTTAACATTGAAGATAGTGATTTTAAAGGTCTATTTCCAGCACCTGTTACACTTCTACCACGACGACCATTATCAAATAATGCATCAACAGCTTCTTGTAACATACGCTTTTCATTTTGAATAATAATACCAGGAGCACCTAAATCAATAAGTTTTTTCAAACGATTATTACGATTAATTACACGTCTATATAAATCATTTAAATCACTAGTAGCAAATCTACCACCATCCAATTGAATCATTGGTCTAAGTTCAGGTGGAATTACTGGGATACAATCCATTATCATCCATTCAGGTTTATTTCCAGAATGATAGAATGCATCTAAAACATCAAGTCTCTTAAGTAAACGAGTTCTTTTTTGTCCTTGAGCAGTCTCTAATTCTTTAGTGATTTCATCTATATCTTTCTTTAAATCAACTTTCTTTAAAAGTTCTTTTATAGCTTCAGCACCCATACCAACTTTAAAACCAGTACCATATTTTTCATAATAAGCACGATATTCTTTTTCAGATAAAGTTTGTTTATTTTCCAAAGGTGCATTACCTTTATCAATTACTACATAACTAACAAAGTATAAAACCTCTTCCAAATCTCTTGGACTCATATCAAGTACAAGCCCCATACGAGAAGGAACACCTTTAAAGAACCAAATATGAGATACAGGAGTAGCAAGTTCAATGTGTCCCATACGTTCACGACGAACTTTAGAACGAGTAACTTCAACTCCACATCTATCACATACTATATTTTTATAACGTACACGTTTATATTTTCCACATGCACATTCAAAATCTTTAGATGGTCCAAATATCTTTTCACAGAAAAGTCCATCTCTTTCAGGTCTTAATGTACGATAATTAATTGTTTCAGGCTTTTTTACTTCTCCATAAGACCATTCACGAATTTTTTCAGGAGAAGCGATCCCTATTTTTAATGCATTAAATTTATTTACCTCTATCATTAAAGATCAGCTCCTTCCTCTATATCTTCTTCTATTTCTTCAAATTCTTCTTCCATATCTTCTACTGTATCATCTGTTTCTTCATCCTTCACTTCAACAGCAGGAGATTTATCAAGTTCTTCTACAGTTAATTTATTATCTTCCCTATCCTCAGCTTCTTCTATTTCCTTAAGTTGGATAGTTTTACCTTCATCATTGATAATTGAAATATCAAGTCCTAAAGCCTGGAATTCTTTCATTAATACCCTAAATGATTCAGGAACACCAGCTTGATTAATTTCTTGACCTTTTATAATTGATTCATATACTTTTACACGACCAACTACATCATCAGATTTAACAGTTAGAATTTCTTGTAATGTATGTGCAGCACCATAAGCATAAAGTGCCCATACTTCCATTTCTCCAAATCTTTGTCCACCAAATTGTGCTTTACCACCTAAAGGTTGTTGAGTAACTAATGAATATGGTCCAGTAGAACGAGCATGTAATTTATCATCTACCATATGATGTAGTTTAATCATATACATAACACCAACAGCTATTCTATGATCAAATGCTTCACCTGTACGACCATCATATAAAACAGTCTTACCATCTTTATCCATTCCAGCTTCTTCCATCATATCCTCAATATCGCTAATATGAGCTCCATCAAATACAGGAGTAGCTATATGAACACCTAATTTCTTAGCAGCCATACCCATATGAATTTCAAGGATTTGTCCAAAGTTCATACGAGAAGGAACACCTTGTGGATTTAACATAATATCTACAGGAGTACCATCTGGTAAGTATGGCATATCTTCTTGTGGAAGAATCAATGAAATAACACCCTTGTTACCATGACGACCAGACATCTTATCTCCAACTTGAATCTTACGTTTTTGAATTATATATACACGAATTAACTTACTAACACCAGCAGGTAATTCATCATTATCTTTGCGAGTATAAATCTTAATATCATGTACTATACCATCTCCACCATGTGGAACACGAAGAGATGTATCACGAACTTCACGAGTTTTCTCACCAAAAATTGCATGAAGTAATTTTTCTTCTGAAGTAAGTTCAGCCATACCCTTAGGTGTAACTTTACCTACTAAAATATCTCCCTCTTTTACCTCAGTACCAATAGCAACAATACCATTTTCATCTAAGTTACGACGAGCTTCTTCACTAACATTAGGAATATCTCTAGTTATTTCTTCAGGACCTAATTTAGTTTCACGACATTGCATTTCATAATCTTCCAAATGAAGAGAAGTATATTTATCATCTTTAACCAAATTTTCATTAAGTATTACAGCATCTTCATAGTTATAACCATTAAATGTCATAAATGCAACTGTCATGTTTTTACCTAATGCAAGTTCTCCCATATCAGTAGAATTACCATCAGCTAAAATTGTTTTATCGGCCACAACTTTATCACCAACTTTTACTATAGGTCTTTGGTGACTACAAATACTTGAGTTTGCAAGTTCAAAGTTTGCTAATCTATAAGAATCTTTACCATTCTTTGTCTTTACAACAATTTTCTTAGCGTCAACATATTCAACAACACCATCTGCTTTTGCTATAACTTCAACTCCAGAGTCTTTTGCTGCAATAAATTCTACTCCAGTACCTACTAAAGGAGCTTCAGTCTTAATTAAAGGCATAGCTTGACGTTGCATATTAGCTCCCATTGAAGCACGAGTTGCATCATCATGTTCCAAGAATGGAATACAACTTGTTGTAACAGAAACAACTTGTTGTGGACTAACATCAATATAATCTACTTGTTCTGGTTTAGCTAAAATATTTTCACCACGGAAACGAGCATTAACAACTTCATCTATTATTTTATTGTCTTCATCTGTACCTACTGTAGACTCAGATATTATATAATCTAATTCTTCATCAGCAGTCAAATAATGAACATCATCTGTAATTTTGCAATCAACAACTTTACGATATGGAGTCATAATAAATCCATATTCATCTATTTTTGCATAACTTGCTAGTGAAGTGATAAGTCCAATGTTAGGTCCTTCTGGAGACTCGATTGGACAAATTCTACCATAATGTGAAGAGTTAACGTCACGAACTTCAACACCTGCACGATCACGAGAAAGACCACCAGGCCCTAAAGCAGATAAACGACGCTTATTTGTAAGTTCTGCAATTGGATTAGTTTGATCCATAAATTGAGAAAGTTGACTTGAGCCAAAGAATTCTTTCATAGCTGCAGTAACTGGACGAATATTAATTAAAGTTTTTGGAGTAACCTCTTCCATTTCTTGAGTAGTCATTCTTTCACGAATAACCCTTTCCATTCTAGAAACACCAATTCTAAATTGATTTTGTAAAAGTTCACCAACTTGACGAATACGTCTATTTCCTAAATGATCAATTTCATCAAAATTACCAACACCATGTAACAAGTTTAAGTAATAAGAAACTGAAGCATAGACATCAGAAATAGTTAATCTCTTAAGATCTATACTTTGATCATTACCTATAACAACAAGTTTATTTTTCTTATTTGATGGATCTACAATTTTAATTTCTTGAACTTTATTAAATGTATCTAACTCTAAATTAGCTTTTGCCTCTTTAACACCATAGCCTTTAGCTAAAACTTCTTTTAATTCATTTAAATTAGCTTTAGTAATTTGTGTACCTTTTTCAAAAGCTACTGTATCACCATCCATGATATCTTCTGCCAAAGTTTGATTTAAAAGTCTGTCAACAACATTTAATTTACGATTAAATTTATAACGACCAACACGTGCTAAATCATATCTAAATTCATCAAAAAATCTAGTAATAATTTGATTCTTTGATGAATCAAGAGTTGCAGGCTCACCTGGTCTTAATTTTTCATAAATTTCTATTAAGGCCTCATCTGTATTTTTAGTCGAATCTTTAGCTATAGTATTTTTTAAATAATCGTCATCACCAAACATATTAATTATATCTTCATCACTAGATAAACCAAATGCACGAAGTAAAGTTGTCAAAGTAACTTTTCTAGTACGATCAATTCTAACATACAATACGTCCCTTGCATCAGTTTCAAATTCTAGCCAAGTACCTCTAGTTGGTATAATTTGAGAAGTAATTAATTGACGACCATTTTTATCTATTTCACGATTAAAATAAACACTAGGTGAACGAACTAATTGAGAAACAATTACACGCTCAGCCCCATTAATAATGAAAGTTCCAGAGTCAGTCATCATAGGCATATCACCCATAAATATTTCTTGTTCTTTTACTTCTCCACTTTCACGATTAAAAAGTCTAACATCTACTCTTAATGGTGCAGAATAAGTAGATTCTCTATCCTTACTTTCTTTAATAGTATGTTTTGGTTCATCAAAATGATAATCTCCAAATTCAAGCGATAAAGTTCCAGAGAAATTTTCTACTGGAAATAAATCTTCAAATACTTCTTTTATACCTGTTTCAATAAACCAATTATATGATTTTTTTTGAATTTCTAATAAATCTTTTAATTCATAAGAATTTCTAATTTTTGAGAAATTTCTTCTCTCACGATGATCTCCGCATTTTGTTATTTTATATGCCACTCATATTCACCCCTATACGTATAATATTTAAAATATACCTAACAAAAAAATATATTGCAATTTATATTAATAGCATAAATAAAACCCTAAGTCAATTATAAACTGCACTTAATTATGAAAAAGCCCTTTTTCTTTGCTATTATATCTACATTATATATTTTTTGTAAGTCGACAATTAGCGATTTAGCACCTTGCTCTTTACGAATAACAATAAATAATTTTCCATTATTATCCAAGTAATTACGAGCATTCATCACAATGTCATAAACAATTCTTTTACCAGCCCTTATCGGAGGATTAGTAATAATTGAAGTGTATGTAGAAGAAATATTATCATAACAATTACTCTCAAAAACACATGCATCACAAATATTATTTTCTTTAATATTCATCTCAGTTAAATGAATAGCTCTCAAATTAACATCAACCATATCAACATGTGCAGAAGTCACTTTAGATAAAACAATACCAAACACTCCATAACCGCAACCCATATCCAGAATTTTGCCTCCAACTTCATCAAGCGGGATTGATTCAAGAAGAAGTCTACTGCCAAAATCCAAACCGTCTTTTGAAAAAACACCATTATCAGTTAAAAATGTAAATCTATTATTTAATATAAAACATTCTGTTCTTCTAATATTACTAGGTAATTTCTCGTTAGTAAAATAATGCCCCATTTTATCACCTTTATAAAATAAAAAGAAAGAGATAACATTTTACTAAAAAGTAATATAGTTATCTCCTTTCGAAAGTTATAATACAATATTTTTTTCATTAAGTCAAGAAAAAAAGCAAAAAAAAAGAAAGGTAATCATGCTTTCTCAAAAACACACAAATACTAATTTAAAACCATTTGACTTAAAAATTAAAGCAAATAAACTTAGTATCACAATTAAATGTTTTCTGCAGACATACATAGTTAGCTACTCTACATACTCTACGACTTTATTAAACGAGTCTTGTTCTCGTAATTCAATATATATGGATTTTAGTCTCTCATAAATTAAATAATTTATGGCAATGTGCACATGACTGGCTCAGATTATCACCATAATGGTGCCTAACACACCATATACGAAACACCATATATATCTACTACAACAATTTACAAAACCAATCAAATCTGTTAAGAAAATCACAGTTAAGTAAATATAAACCATAGATAATAAAAACATTTACTATCTATATTTAGATTATAATACTATTAAAAAAATTGTCAATACTTTTTAGATGCTTTTTTTCAAAATGTGTATCATCTTACCAAATAATATATAAATTTAACTATAATATATTAAAATAGAAAAATCAAAAATTAATTTTATTATTCCAACAGATATCACTTAACTAATATTTATAATAATTCACTAATTTATCTCAAAAAGAAAAATCTCTATAAAAATGTAAGTATTAAACTATACAAAAGAGATTTATCATACAAATTTTTTCAAAATATAAAAATTAATTTATGAAATGTTTTAAAAAAAACTATCTAAATCATCGACTGCGACATTGTCATCTTCTTTTATAACATTTGAATCTTCTAATTCTTCAATTTCATCAGAATCATCCAAATCATCATCTTCATCTGCATTTACATCCGAAGACAAAGTGTCTGCTTCATCTTCATTATCAATAAGTTCAGTCTTTCTTTGTAATACAGAAACCAAATCAATATTAAGACTATTAATAAATTGAAATCTCTCAATCTGTTTTTCTGTTAAATCTGGTGATATAATTAATTTTCCGTTTTCATCTAGATGCTTTTTTAAAAATTCAATTTCTTCATTTTTAATCATATTAGATCACCGCTATTAAGAAAACATTATATCGCCAATATAATTTTCCTCAATATATTTTCTCATGTTCTCAATTTCTTTTCTTCTATTTTTCATTTTTTGAAGACGTATACCAGCATCTGAATTCATCCTACCTGTTGTATTTGCCTTAACATTTGTCCAAGTAGTTTCTAAACTATTCATTATAGCAACCAAACTTTCAAGATTAGTCTTCAACTCTAAATATTGATTATATGAAGCTCTAGTTTGATCATCATTAACCGCATCAGCATTTACAGTTGCTGGTAATACAGTAGAAATTTTGCTACCTTCTTTTTCTTTCTTTACACCACCAGCATACTTAGAACCAGTACATCCAGCTAAGATAGCCTTCATAGCTTTTGCACCACAGCCCTTATATTCTGATTTCTTCTCTGCCTTTTCTACTATAATAGCATAATCCTCAAATTCTCTATAACTAAGTTTATAATTAGCAATAGCTCTATTAAAGTTCCTTATTGCTGTACTATAAAAGTCAACAGCATTACGACCTTGCCAATAAGAATTTGTACCATCACCCTTCATCATTGCTTGTATAGATGATGATACTTTATCCAATCTAGTTGAATATTTATTCATTTTTAGTTTTAAGTTACCTAATTGATTTTTTGCTTTTTTTAAGCTTTTAATTGTACTTCCCATAACTATCCTCCTATTCTATACCAACAGTATACAATTAAAAGAGTATAAAATCAATATATTTCAATAAAAAACATTATATTTGACACAACTTTTACTCTACAAAAAAAGACAAATATATTATATAACATATTTATCTTATAAATTTACATCAAGCAAACCTTTTCACCGTTTTTTAGTCCAGAATATTTAATAATATTATTTGGATTTATTATATTTCCTTCATTATCATACAGAAAAACATTTTCTTTTTTTATGTAATTATTATTAGATAGATCAACTAAGGAATCCTGTATTAAATCCAAAACGTTAGAAACAGTTTCTCCTATAGGTAAAAAAACATCAAATTCCTGTTCAATAGACAATACATAAATTGTAACTAATATCTTATCCATAATTCAATACCAATTTTATACAAATCCTTTCATTAATTATTTTAAAGTGGGATATTTAACAAATTTAGGAATAGAGTCATCTATGATTACTAAACTATCATTAGATAAAGACACATCTTCATAAGTTTTATTAGAATCAAAAACCTCTTGCATATCGAAATCTGATCCAACCCATATTCCAGATAAATTATCAACCATATCAGAAAGAGCACCATTTATAATATGTTTAAAATGAGATGCATCTTCATATATAACAAATTTAAAATTATCATTATTAACACTTAAAATCAACTCATCAAGATTTCTAATATTTCCATCTTCTTTTTTTAATTCATTCATATGACTATTTAATTTATGATATCCTAATATAAAAATCACAAAATTAGAATCAACCGTTGTAGTTTTATTAAATTTTTCTACATTATCAAATAAAATGGGTAACACCTTTTTAAAGTTAGAACTATATACTTTAACGCCTTCCATACTAACATTTATTAATTCCTCATTAATAGCATTTAAAACAATTACTTTTGTATTACTACACAAAGAAACCAAATTAATAAGCTTATTAATAAATTTTTTAATCACTTGAGAATTCGTAGCACTAATTAAATTAATTAATTTAGTAAAATCCATATATTCATACTGTGCTGTAACAATATTAATACCTATAGGAATATTATTTAAATTTGTCACCTTAGATATAATATCACTATATTGTAAATGTTTAGGAACAGTAGGAATCGGTAGCGCTTTCTCTGGCATAAATTCCACTAGTTTTTGTGTAACAAAATCAATAGCAGATTTTTCATTATCTTCATCAAACGATAAGGCTGTTTGAAATTCAACACACCCAGATTCAATTTTAACAATTCCTCGACCTGGATTTTTAGAAGGAATGATTTTCTCTGAAAAATAAAGTTCATATTCACTAGAATCATTCATATTTAACATTAAGACTTGTGGAAAATTAGATTCAATAGCATAGCTTAAACCACCTGTGGACGTTGAAGTTATAATAAAATTAATACCATAT
Organism: uncultured bacterium; assembly: GCA_905216155.1. GTDB lineage: Bacteria > Bacillota_I > Bacilli_A > RF39 > UBA660 > CAJMSU01. The sequence goes on along the minus strand of CAJMSU010000013.1, from coordinate 24,826 downwards.
TTTGAACAACTTCGAGTAATTGGACCTATTCTTTCATCATATAAAAGACTAAAAGATTCCTTAAATGCTTCAATTCCATGTATAATAACCACTATATTAGGAAAGATACTATTAGCATTTTTTACATCTTGCATAAAATCTCCACCATTAGTAGTGTAATATTTTTGTCTTTTAGAAATTTCAGCCTCTATCATATAAAATAAATATTCTACTTGTTTAGTATCATTAATTCCAATAACATCGCCCACTTGAGGAACTTTAGAAAATTTTCTTAGATTTTCAGTTCCTAAATCAACAATATAAAAATTAACTTCCTTTTTATTATGATTAATAATTGTTGAATAAATTATAGTTGATAAAAGAGTTGTTTTTCCCATTCCATTAGAACCAATTATAATAGTATTACCACCTTTAGTTATTGGTAGTGTAACAATATTTTGGCTTTGATTTTTAGGATCATCATATTCACCTATCAATGGATTAATTTCAAAAGGTTTTACACTATAATTCTTATATTTATTTACCAGATCAATATATAATAATCTTTTAGGAACATTATTTAACCAAAGTTGATGATATTGATATCCATTTTCATTCGCAACATCAACAATATATTTCAAAATATTATTTAACTCTTCTCCTAATTTTTGAACCGGCTGACCCTTTTTAATATTCTCTTTTTGTGAAACATTCTTATATATATCTCCTATGTTATTAACAAAAGATACTGAATCATTTAACTTAGAAACAACTGTTTCACTTGGAATATACTGAACACCAGAATATCCTGATTGACCTAACAAGAAATACTCATCATAACCAACCTGCAAATAGAAGCGACCTGACTCTTTCAAATAAGCAGCATCTGGTTTTCTAATCATTTCATTACTGTCATCAGCAGTTTGTACTTTACAACATACTTTAAATTTAGAGTTAGACCATATTTGATCATCAACAACACCACTAGGTTTTTGTGTTGCCAAGATAAGATGTATACCAAGAGATCTACCAATACGAGCAGCTGATACTAATTCGTCCATAAAATCAGGTTGTTGGTCTTTTAATTCAGCAAATTCATCACATATTATAAATAAATGTGACATATTTTCACTTAAAGTGCCCTCTCTTACTAAACTTTGATATTTATATATATCTATAGAACCTGTATTAAGTTGCTCTTTAACTTCATTAAATTTTCGCTGTCTTCGTTGTAATTCACTGTTTATAGATACAAGCGTTCTATTCATCTCTGCTTTATCCAAGTTAGTTATAGTACCAACTAAATGAGGTAACTTTACTCCAGTTTTTCTATTTTCAAAAGCTCCGGCAAGACCTCCCCCCTTATAATCAATTAATACAAATTGAACTTCTTCAGGACTATAATTTATCGCTAAAGACAAAATATATGTAACAATAAATTCTGATTTACCAGAACCAGTCATACCAGCAATCAATCCGTGTGGACCATGATACTTTTCGTGTAAATCCAAATTAATAATATTACCGTTAGAATCAATACCAACTGGTGCTGCAAGACTATTAACTATAGTAGAATTTTTCCATCTATTAATTATATTTAATTGCTCTAACTTACCCACATTATACATTTCTAAAAAGCCTAACTTATCAGGCAATGATCCACCAGACTCGCTTTCTATTTTTATAGGTATATTAGATATTAAATCAATACATAAATCAAAATCAATAGAACTATCAATTAATTCTGGAGTAAACTTAATAATACTATTTTCATCCATTTCAGATTGAAAAAATGAACCTTCCTTGCTATTATAATCAATAAATGCGTTACATCCAGTAGGTATATCTACTATTTTTGAACCAAACATAATCACACTGAATCCCTTATTATCCTTACTATGAAGAATGTTAGAAATAATCTTCAAATTTTTATACTGACCTATACAATCAGTAATAATTAAATAGTGTGTAGAATACTCATTTGTTTGTTGTTCATTTGAATATCTATTGAAAATTCTTATTAATTCACTCGAAATATTTTCCGCTTCATTTATATTTGAAGCAAAATATCTAAAACTTCTGTCATCACTCCAGCAATGATTTAAATTCTTAATCTTATTTAGATTAGAAAATTCATCTGTAAAAACAACTAATTTTAATGATTTATAATCATGTAAAGTAATAAGTTGTAATACAATTGATTTTAAATAGTCATCATAGTCAGATAAAGAATTAATAAATGCAATACTTTTATATTTTTTTAAAGATACAGTAAAAGGTGCATTATCTATATATTTAAAATCACTAATTAGTTTATCTATATCATTTAACAATTTATCATCCTCAACAATTAAGTCAGGTTTTTGATATCCAAATTTAATAGATGATAAAATTCTTCCAATTCCCAGCTTAATTGTTAAAAAACTAGGTGAATCTAAATTTTTCGAAAAAAGATATGAATTCCTATGTTTAATAGTATCTTGACAAGATACTAAAGACAAATTATTAAATTCTAATGTATTTTTTTCCTCATTAATAACAGTAGTAAGCTCTTTTCTTTTCCTTTTTAAATATTTCTTATAATTAAAAACACGAAGTCTACCATTAATAATACGCCTAAATTTAGAAATAAACATTTCTATAATTGGCCATGCAATACCAGTAATTAACATTACCACACACATAATTAAATTCGTAATAAATGACTCTTTATTAGATTCCCCAGATCTATAATTTTGAATAGAGAAATAAGCAGATACAAGTGATGTTACACTCATTAAAGCAGAAGGAACTATTTGGGATAAAAAGGAAAAATCCCCACCTTTTTCTTTTGTGTCCGGAGAAGTTATAGTTATCTCATAATTAGAATATTTTTTTCTAAAAATTGGAGATTTTGAAAAATAATCATCCTGATTATAAAAATCTTTAATATTTTCTTCAACAGTCATATTGCCAATATTATATCTTTTATTTTCATCTATTATTTTTTGAGATGAAATATGATAAGCAGTAGGAGGAGAAATAATTATTATTTTATCACCCATAACAATGACTCTTAATCCCATAATAAAGATAGAATCAAAATTATTTAGATTACTCTCTATTCTATTTTTCATATTTATATAAATTGGTATAGACGAATTCAAATTTTTATATTTCCAAATACCATTAGTATAACTAATTTTCAATTGCTTAGGAGCTATATTATTATTTAAAGAAACTATATCACAAGTATTTTCATTACCAATTGTAATAGTTGAATTAGGAAGAATATTTTTCACAACATAATTCGTTTCATTACCAGGATAAACATATAATATGATATTTTCTTTTTTAAATAATCTAAGGCCATAAAAATTATATTCAATAAGCTGAATTTGTTCAACATCTTTTCCATTATAATTAACTACAATATCATCATTTGAAATAAAATACCATTTGTTATCTATTGCTTTAATGCTAACCAAATTTCTAACATGTCCCTCAGTATCATAATCATTCAATACGTAACTTCCAACAACTTCTTTAGGTAATCTAAAGGTATAAATTTTATCACTATGCAAAATGTATATTAACATCTTACCACCCCAATTATTCTACATTATCCTAGCATAATTATAACATTAAGTGTTTCATTTTTAAAGAAATTTTATAAAAAAAAAGAAGTTAATTACTTAACTTCTACAGTAGCTCCAGCTTCTTCAAGCTTAGCTTTGATTTCATCAGCTTCGCTAACAGCGATATTTTCTTTAACAACACCGTTGTTATCAACGATATCTTTAGATTCTTTTAATCCTAATCCAGTAATTTCTTTAACAACTTTAATTACAGCAACTTTAGCAGCTCCAGCATCAGCGATTGATACTGTAACAGTGCTTGGTGCAGCATCTTCTGCAGCTCCAGCAGCAGGTGCAGCAACAGCTACAGCAGATGGATCAACACCAAATTCTTCTTTCATTGCATCTACTAATTCTTTAACTTCTAATAAAGTCATTTCTTTTAAACTACTGATAAAATCTTCTTTTGTTATTTTTGCCATTTTCTATTCCTCCTATTTTATATTTAAAAATTAATTTTCTTCTTTTTCTTGACTATATAAGTCTAAGCAAATTGATAGGTCTCTTACAATACCCATCATACCACCAGCAAGCATAGTAAGTAATCCATCTCTTGATGGTATTGTAGCATACTCTTGAAGTTTTGCTTCGTCTGCAACTTCTCCATCTACAATCCCTACTTTTAAAACTAATGCTGGATGATTTTTAGCAAATTCTGCTAAAACCTTAATTGGTGCAATTTGATCTTCACTATAAGCAAATGCACTAGGTCCATTTAAAGACTCATTAAGATCGATATTTAAATCATTAAAAGCACGAGCCATTAAAGTATTTTTATATACTTTATAATCAGCATTAACTTCTCTTAATTTACATCTTAATTCTTTAGCCTCAGTATCTGTAATACCACGATAATCGAATAATACAATACTATTAGAATTTTCAGTACGTTCTTTGATTTCATCAATTACTGATTGCTTTTGCTTTAAGATTGCTTCACTTGCCATAATCCACCTCCTTAATTTTTAGGGATGCCATAAAAAAGTTCTCATAAATAGACATGAGAACTTTTTGAATCTTACACTTAAGTCCTCGGTAGGATTTACTAACAACCTACTGTCTATGGCACCAACAAATTGTCTTTATTATATACTATATTTTTCTACTTGTCAAAATTATTTTCAACCTTTATACCAGGCCCCATAGTAGATGATATAGATATATTCTTAATATACTCACCTTTTACAGTAGCAGGTTTAACTCTTAATATAGCTGAAACAAATGCATTTAAGTTTTCCATTAAATCTTCATCTGCAAATGAAACTTTTCCAATTACACCATGAACATTACCAAAACTATCAGCTCTATATTCAACTCTTCCTGCTTTTACATCATTAACTGCCTTTGCTACATCCATAGTAACAGTACCAGTTTTTGGATTTGGCATTAATCCTTTAGGACCTAAAACACGTCCAAGTCTACCAAGTAATGGCATCATATCAGGTGTAGCGATCATAGTATCAAAACCAAACCAATTTTCTTTTTCAATTTTTTCTAACATATCAGTATCACCAACGAAATCAGCTCCTGCTGCTCTAGCAGCCTCTGCTTTTTCTCCCTTTGCAATTACTAATACTTTGTTAGTCTTACCAGTTCCCTTAGGAAGTACAATAGCACCTCTTAATTGTTGATCAGCTTTCTTAGTATCAATGTTTAATCTCATTGCTACTTCAACTGTTGCATCAAAAGAACTAGTAGAAGTTTCTTTAGCTAACTTAATAGCGTCTTCTTTAGAATACATTTTATTTTTTTCTACTTTAGACATAGCTTCAGTATATTTTTTACTTCTTTTCATCTTTCTTTCCTCCTTGTGGTATAGCGGATTTATTCCTTCCACATAGGTATAACCTATATGAATTAAGATATTAACTAATCTGTATAACCAGGTATAGAAATACCCATGTTTTTAGCAGTACCAGCTACTACTTTCATAGCTTCTTCTACTGTATAAGCATTTAAATCTGGTAATTTGATCTCAGCAATTTCTCTTAATTGATCCTCAGTTAAAGTAGCAACAACTTCACTTGATCCTTTAACTGAACCTTTATTGATTTTTGCATATTTCTTTAATAAGAAACTTGTAGGTGGAGTCTTGATTACAAAATCAAAACTTCTATCATCATATATTGATATTTCTACTGGTAAAATGTCTCCCATTCTATCTCTAGTAGCATCATTATACTTAGTACAAAAATCTTGTAAATTAATACCTGCAGGTCCTAAAACAGTACCAACTGGTGGTGCTGGTGTAGCTTTTCCTGCTGGAATTTGTAATTTTATTTTATTAACTGCTTCCTTTGCCACGAAAAACACCTCCTATATTTTTAGTTTTCGCGAGTGGTACAAATAGCTTGATTCCCGCTTTCATAAATGCAAACCATGCTTCCCACTAAATCTATATTAATTAAATATAGCCCCTAAATAATAACATATAATAATAACTTTTGCAACTATTTTATGCTTTTTGTATTTGAGAAAGTTCAACTTCTACAGAAGTTTCTTGACCAAATAAGTCAACTTGTAACATAACTTTTTGATTTGGTAAATCAACACTATCAATTGTTCCATACATTCCATTAAATGGACCTGAAATAATTTTAACTTTAGAACCTTCCTCTAAATCAGTGTCAACATTCATTCTACTAATACCCATATTACCAAGAATTTTATCAACTTCTTCTGGTTGTAAAGGAGTAGGTTTAGCACCTTTTCCACTCGATCCAATAAATCCAGTAACACCAGGTGTATTACGAACAACATACCAAGCTTCATCTGTCATTACCATTTCAACAATTATATAGCCAGGAAACATCTTCTTTACTTTTTCCTTAGTAACACCATCTTTTACTTCTACAACTTTTTCCTCAGGTACAACAACTCTAAAGATATAATCTTGCATATCCATAGACTCAGCTCTCATCTCTAATTTTTCTTTAACCTTATTTTCATGTCCTGAATAAGTATTTACAACATACCACTGTTTTTCCATAATATATACTCCTTCTAATTAAAATAATGATTGAATTAATGCAAAAATAACATTAATTAAATAAAAAAACAAAGAACAAAATACAACAAATACAATAGTAGAAATAGAATATTTAATCATATCTTTTTTACCAGGCCAATGAACTTTTAAAAATTCACTCTTTACACCATGACAAAAAATCCTAAATCTAACCCATAAACTCTTCTTTTCAGAAGTTTTATCTACTTTTTTAGATTTTACTTCCTTTTTTATATTTTTTTGTTTAGAAACATTTTTTTTATTTGTTTTTTTATCAATTTTGTATTCTTTTACACTTTCTCTTTTTCTTACCTCTGCCATATTTCACCATTCCTATTTTTTTCAAAATAAAAACACTCTTTCGTGTTCATGTTTAAAATACCACAAACAATAAAGAATGTCAATTGCTAAATAGAATTTAACATAAAAACAGTAAACAAAATTATAAAACCAATTATAAAACAAATCATCATACAAAACAAAAAGTTAGTAAATGCTGATTCTCTACGATTATCAAGTTGCCTATATATAGAACTATTTATATTAATATTAGAATTTAATAACTGATCACTAGTCAAATTATGACCATTAGATTTAACCAAAGCTCTACCCTTAGAATTGTTAACTCCAGAAGATTCTACTTCTCTTTCTAATGACTGTAAATCTCGTCTCTTTTTTTCAACAACATATTCACTAAGATAAACAGTTGCCCCTCTTTGTACAACGCCACGATAATAAGATATATCAGTTTCAGGTAAAAATGTAGAAAATTGATCAAAATTCTCATTTAAAAATTTTGGTTTTAAATACTTTAAACAATTAGTATATACACCAATTTGTAGAAATGCAGAACTATATATATCCTCCCTTATCAATTCCTGTTGATCATTATAATCATTAGGCATTCTTAAAACCGTATCATATTTAATTTCATTAATGTCATTATTCAATATCTTTATATCCTTAGGATCAAAGCTTTTTATACAAAAACCCTTACCATGTATATATTTCATAGCCAAATCCATATTAATAAATATATTTCTGAGTTCATCAGTTGATGGATGGCTCTTAGAAACCCAAGACGAAAAAGAAATACTATTGTTAGTAGTATTATTCAAATTTTCATGTATATTTGTCTCAACAGGTATCTTCATATACTATCTCCTATGATAATTCTAACCCAATATTAAAAAAAAAACAATTATTATAAATTATTTTTAATTAAAATTATGTAAATATCTTCTGATTTTTGAAAGTCTACCATCAACTGTACTCACAGTAATATCTAAAAGTCTAGATATCTCCTTATAAGAAAAGCCGTTATATCTAAGTTCAAAAACAGAACTATATTCTATATCAAATTTATTCTTTATTCTTATAAATTCCTCTTTAGTAAAATTATATAATGAAAAGGCCTCTGGATTACCAAAATCATATGAGTCAACTTTCATAAACAACAACATATCATCACTTAGTGCATTATTTAAAACTTCTTGCTTTTTAGTACTAAGACTTCTACAAAATCTATTAATTTGTCTTTCAATACAAATAGTAGCATAAGTATAAAATAAACTTTCTTCATCCCTATATGTATTTATTGCATTACTAAGACCAATATATCCTTCTTGTACTAAATCATCATAATCAGCACCTCTATTTTTTACACAATTTAAATATTTAGAGGCTGTATTTTTAATAATAGGGCTATACTTTTTATACATTAGCTCTTGATAGTAATCGTCCTTTTCTTTAATCATATATAAAACTTCAAAATCATTTACATCTTTATATTCCATAATACCTACTTTCTATTACGGATTACTTCATATATCATGATACCACCAGCAACCGAAGCATTCAAACTATTAGTCGTTCCATACATAGGAATTTTAGCAATAAAATCACATTGATCCTTAACTATTCTAGACATACCAGTTCCTTCATTACCTATAATTAATACAATCTTACCAGAATAGTCAATTTTTCTATAATCAATACTATCATCTAAAGCAGTACCAACAATCCAAAAATTATTTTTTTTCAATTCTTTTATAGTATTAACTAAATTAGTAACTTGAATAATTTTCACATTTTCCAAAGTTCCAACACTAGTTTTCATAACAGTTGCATTAACTTGTACTTGCCTATCCTTTGGTATAATAATACTTTTAATACCAGCTGCTTCACAAGTTCTAACAATAGCACCAAAATTATGTGGATCCTCCAGATGATCTAAAATAACAACTACATCTTCATCAAGCAATTCACTTAATTCATGATATTTGTAATCAGTAACATCAAGTATTATACCCTGATGCAATCCATTAACCAAATGATCAATTTCCAATTTTGATTTATAAATATAACTAATTTTATTTTTTTCTATTAATGAAATTATATATTTATCATCAAAACCAATCTCCAAATAGATTTTTCTTATTTTTTTTGGATTTTTTAAAATTTCTTTTGCTACATTTTTTCCGTATACTAACATTTTTTACCTCCAAGAATAAAATTCATTATTTCATCTATTCTTTCTCTATTATTTTCTAATTCTAAATATCCTATCAAAGCTTCCAGTCCAGTAGCACATTTATATGTAACTATATCACAATTTTTAGGATGAGAAGTTGTTTTATAATTTCTAGCCCTTTTATAAATACTTATTTCCTCATCTGTCAAGAAAGAAGAATCTATCATGTTTTGAATAAATTTAGCCTGACTTGGAGCACTAACATACTTAACGGCCTCAGTTTGTAATTTATTAACATTAGCAAATCCCTTATTAATCAAATATTTTCTTATATAATTTTCATATATAGTATCACCTAAATAAGCAAGTACTAAAGAATTTATTTCACAAGTTTTCATAATATCACCACCAAAATTATATCACAAAAAAAGAAAAAAGCTAAAGCCTTCTCCTATTATTTAGCAATTTTTGGTGACATATCAACTGCCACTTCACCAGCGTCCTTAATCAATTTATCACAAGAATTAATATATTTCTTATAATTATCTTCCTTCAAAAGTTCATCTTTATCATAACCTTGAATTTCAGCAATTGAATTAACTAAATCAAAATTATCTCCAGTTATAGAAACAGTACCATAGTCATCTATAAAAGCAGACCAAGTGCCATCATTATTATCAAAACTAGTAGTTATATCAGATGCATTAACTCCATACTTATGAGCTATATTCATCTTTAAAATTGTAAGACTCGTGCTCTCCAATGTTCCTTTCTGTTCTATTAATTTTTTGAAATTATCTCCTCTAGAAACAATAGAATCATCATTTTTAATACTATCAATCAAAATTCTAGATTCCTGTAAAGTATTTAATTGATCCTCTAAATTGGTATTCATATCAACTTCCATCATTTCCTCAAGTTGTGCAGAATAATTTGAATATTTATCATTAAAAGAATATTTATTATCCTTAGAAATAAAATGACTACTAACACCAACTACACCGATAGCTGTTACAGTAGCAGCTAAATAAATCATTTTTTTATTAATTCTACCAGTCTTTGATTTTCTACTAACTTTATATCTAACATTATCTCTTTCCATAAGACCCTCCACTATAAAAAGTATATCATATAAAAAAAAGAAAGTAAGCAAAATCATTAATACTTTACACTTTCTTACATTAATTATATTAATTCATATGTAGTACCATCTCTAGTATCTACCAGTTTAATTCCCTTCTCTAAAAGTTCATCTCTAATTTTATCTGCTAACTCAAAATCTTTATTTTTCTTAGCAATTGCTCTTTTCTCTATTTTAATAGCTATTTCTTCTTCTTCACTCTTTGATAATAAATTACTTTCACATTTATTTAAATCTAATGAAAAAACAGTATCAAACATATTAACTAACTTATGTTTAGTAGCACCATTAATATTATTATCTTTAAGCATTTCATAAAGAATAGACAATGCATTAGCAGTATTTAAATCCATAGATAGACAGTCAATAAATTTTCTATTATAAAAAGAAATATAATCTTCATCTACTAAACCATCATTTGAAATATTAGAAATTTTATTACGTAATTTAATAAGAGTAGTTTGAGCTTGTTTAAGAGCGTCATATGAAAATACTAATTGCTTTCTATAATGAGAGTTTAAACACATAAAGCGAAAAGCCAAAGGATCATAACCCATATCTTTTAATTTTGAAACAGTTAAAATAGCACCTTTAGACTTACTCATTTTACCAGTATCATCAAGTAAATGTTCATTATGAAACCAATAATTACACCATTTATGGCCAAGAAAAGCTTCACTTTGTGCAATTTCATTAGTATGATGAGGAAAAATATTATCAACACCACCGCCATGAATATCTAAATACTCTCCTAAATATTTAATAGAGATGCCAGAACATTCTATATGCCAACCAGGATAACCCTTTCCCCATGGTGAATCCCATAAAAGTTCATGATTTTCAAATTTACTAGTTGTAAACCATAACACAAAATCAGCTTGATTTTTTTTGTTACTATCCTCTTCAACACCTTCTCTAGCACCAACTACCAAATTATCTTCCTGATGATTAGTTAATACATAATAATCAGAAAGCCTACTTGTATCAAAATAAACATTACCCCCAGAAATATAAGCATATCCCTTATCTAACAGTTTTGAAATTATTTTAATATATTCATCTATATTATCAGTAGCTGGAGAAACAATTTCAGGCATCTTACAATTAACAAGTGAAAAATCATCAAAAAAAGCCTTAGTATAAAATTTTGCAATTTCCATAGCCGATTTATGTTCCCTTTTTTTAGCTACTTCCATCTTATCTTCACCAGAATCAGAATCACTTGTTAAATGACCAACATCAGTAATATTCATAGCTCTTGTAACATCATATCCAATATATCTTAAAGTTTTATCCAAAATATCATGACCAATATAATTTCTAATATTACCAATATGAGCATAATGATATACAGTTGGACCACACGTATACATTTTAACAATTCCTTCCTGATTAGGAACAAACTCCTCAACTTTTCTAGTTAAAGTATTATATAATTTCATAATATCACCTGCCGTTATTATAGCATATTTACTTTAAAAGAAAAAGCCACTACTTTGTAGCAGCAATAATATCTTTAAATTTACTAGCTATAATTTTATCAATCCTTCTAGCACCAAACTCCAAATAATTACATTCATTTTTTACTTCTTCAAACAACTCTTTTTCATTAACATCACCTATTTTATTATTAAGAACAAAATCATTTATTTTTTTATGAATAATTTTATTTATAGATTTTTCATCTAAATTATTAAATATAATTATATCATCTAATCTATTAACAAGTTCAATACCAAGAAATTGTTTTACTCTATCTATAATTATATTTTTTCTATTATCTAAAAATCCAACGGAATTAGATAAAGTACCAATATTAGATGTCATAAAAATAACTGTATTTTTAAAATTAATCTTTTCCCCAATAGAATTAGTCATATAACCATCATCTAGTACCTGTAAGAAAAGTTTTAAAACAGAAGGATGGGCTTTCTCAATCTCATCAAGTAAAATAACTGAATATGGATTTAATTTTACTTTATCTAATATTGTATTTTTATCATCATAACCAACATACCCAGGATTAGAACCAATAATTTTAGTAAAAGAATTACTTTCCCTATATTCACTCATATCTATTTTAATAAAAGCTTCCTTAGGATACAACGTTTTAGCATACTCTCGTACCATAAATGTTTTCCCGACACCAGTTTTTCCAACCAATAAAAAGGCTGACGGAGACAATTTATTCATTTTTCTAGCTATTAAACAATCAGTAACTACCTTTTCAATTAATTTCTCCTGTCCTATCACCGACTTATTTAATTCCTTCACTATTGCTTTTTTATTCATATTATTAATCTTTTTAATAGGAATCCCAGTTTTATTATAAATAACATCATATAAAATATCTTTAGAAATTTCTTTTTGAACATCATTTTTATTTGTTTTTAATTCCAATTTATTCAGTTTATTTACATTAAACAATTCACATTCTTTAAGTTCAGAAGCCAATTTAAAATTATGATCAATTATAGCTTTATTTTTTTCTTCTCTCAATCTATTAATTTCCAAATTAATTCTTTTTATCTTCTTATCGTAGCAACTATCAAGTAATAATGTTTTTGTACAAGCCTCATCCAACAAATCAATTGCTTTATCTGGTTGCTTTGAATTAGAAATATATCTATCAGATAAATAAACTATATCATCAATAATATCATTACCAATTTTAATGCCATGATAGTCTTCATAAATTGATTTCAAATTTAATAATATATTTTTTGTCTGTTCTAAATCTGCCTCTTCCACATAAATCTTTTGAAATCTTCTATCCAACGCTTTATCACTTTCTAAATATTTAGCATATTCAGCTCTTGTAGTAGCACCAATTAGTTTTATTTTACCACGAGCTAAATATGGTTTTAATATATTAGAAGCATCTATTGCTCCTTCAGCACCACCGGCACCAACCATAGTATGAATTTCATCAATAAAAAGAATTATATTATCATCCTCTTCTACTTCATCAATAATTTTACCAATTCTCTCCTCAAACTCACCTCTATATTTAGTACCAGATACCATAGAGGCCATAGAAATGCTAATGATTCTTTTATTTTTTAAACTAGTAGGAACAAGTCCTTTTACAATTCTATTAGCAAGTTCTTCAACAAGTGCAGTCTTTCCAACACCAGCCTCTCCTATTAATAAAGGATTATTTTTTGTTCTCCTAAGTAAAATTTCAATAATTCTATTTATTTTTTCATCTCTACCAATAACAGGATCAAAATCTCCATCCATAGCCTTTTTATTAAAATCAACCCCATATTCATCTATTAATAATTTAGTTGAATGACTTCTGTTTTTATATAAAAATTTGGTTGAGTACTTATCATATAGTGCATCTATATCAATATTCATTCCCATAAGTATTCTATTAGCTACACCATCACCTTCTTCTAACAAAGATAAAAATAATTTTTCCACAGTAACCTCACTGTTATCATCTTTACTATCTAAAATAGCATTCTCTATAATTCTTTTTAAAAGAGGTGTATATAAAAACCATTCATTAGTACTACTACCTATACCTATAATATTTACAATTTCATTTTTAAAATTATCATAACTTATTCCACAACTATTTAAAAATTTAGTTACGTCTAATAAAGAATTATGTAATATGGATAATAATAAATGTTCACTGCCAACATATGGGTGTTTTAACTCCAACATTTCCTTTTTTGCCATAAGTAATACTTTTTGTGTTTCTTCATTAAATTTTGAAAACATATAATCATCTCCCTACAATATAATTCTAAGATTATTTTATGTTTTCCTGCAATAAAATATGTACCCAAAAAAAAGACATTAATTGCAAAAAAAAAGGCATCAGCCTTTTCTTAAATTAATACAACTATTGTAAATATAATTAATAGAACTACTAAGAATTCAACTAATAATTTCCAAATAGTCTTTAACCATTTAGTATATGGAATTTCTAAGTAAGTTAATACACCCATTAGAATTAAACTAGTTGGTGCTACTAACATAGTTAAACCATAAATAGATTGGAATACTAATCCAATAATTGAATAATTACTAGTATTAGTTACAATGCTTGTTATATATGGAACAGCACTTTGATATACATAAGATGCATCTGCATTAAATAAACTTGCAAGAATAGCAACAATACTTGTAGTAAATACATTAAATCCTTTAGTTAAACCTAAAATGGCTTTATAAATAACTAATTGGAATGGATGATATGTAACAACTACTAAGCAAGTATAAATTAATACTGTCATAACTGCTGGAGCTAAAGCTTTTTTAGCACCACTAACAAATCCATCAACTACATCATCAAATGATTTTTTATAGATAATAGCTAATACTAAGATAGCAACTGCTATTACTGTAATCATATCAGATAAAGACCAAGCACCAAATGCATTAACAGAACCTAATAATTTACCAAATAAAGTAAATCCAAATATTTTAAATCCTGTAACAGCTTCAGTAGCATTTTCAAAAGCTTTATTATTAAAAGCACCAGACCATGAAATAAATGCAAGGACTAAAATAACAAATACTAAACCTAAAACTATTGAAATAGGTAAAATTGAAATCTTTTTCTTACCAGTTACCTTTTCAGGTATATATTTTTCATCATCAGTTGCTTCTACAATAACATTGTCTTCTTTTGCTGCTTTTTTTGTTTTAGAAGATTTAGTTGCTTTAGTTGTCTTTTTACTAGTTACAGTTTTATTTTTCTTTGCATAAGTCAAAGTATTAAAGATTAATAAAACTAAACCAATAACTAAAATAGCAATCTTAGAAACCATCTCTGTAGTTATCTTAATTGATAATGCAGAAATTAACACATTAGTATTACTATAAGCAAATGTAGATCCTGCCATACCAATCATTAAAGAACCAACAATTGTAAGTGCTGCTACAACCTTGTCATATCCCATTAATAAGATAATTGAGATTAACATTGGAACAAATATTATTAATCCTAATTGTAATCCACAAACAGAAGTTAAAACAGCAAGTAATACCATTATTATTGATAAAACTATTTTTTCCTTTCCTTTAAATTTGGAAACTATTTTATCTAACATTACACGATATGCACTAATTTTATTTAATACACCATAGAATCCACCTACTACTAATACAAATATGGCAACATATCCAAAATATGATAATGCAGTAATTGGATAGTTAAATAAATCGAAAATTCCCATTTGAACGCGTCCTTGATCTACGTAACCATTTGAATAATATGCAGCAGGTAATATCCAAGTAAGTAACATAAATACTAAAATTGTAATTAGAACGACTTTAAATGTATTATGCTTTTTCATAAATTCTCCTCCCATTATCATTATACTAATATAGATTGCATTTTACAAGTTTTTAGAAGTATTTTTTATGAAAATTCGGTGAAAAACAAATAAAAAAGACTCTATTCTGAGTCTTCATTATTATCTTTTAATGGTCGCATTAATGGGAATAAAATTACATCTTTAATATTATCAGAATTTGTAAGTAGTTGAACTACTCTATCAATTCCCATACCCCATCCTGAAATAGGAGGCATACCACATTCCATAGCAGAAATATAATCATAATCCATAGGCATAGCTTCCTCATCTCCTAATGATTTTAACTTTGCTTGTTCTAAAAGACGAGATTCTTGCTCTACTGGATCAACTAATTCAGAATATGCATTAATAATTTCTGCACCATTTATAACTAATTGGAATCTATCTGTTATATTTTTATCATTATCATTAGCACGAGCCAATGGACTTAAACTAATAGGATGCTCTGTCAAGAAAATAGGATTTACAATATGAACTCTAGCAACCTTTTTATATAATTGATCAACTAAATTACCATATCCTAAATTTTCAATAGGTGTTTCACTATCTATTTCAATCTTATCTTCTTTTATTTTTTCAAGTAACTTTTCTTTAGTATTATATATATTAATATCTATATCACTATATTTTAAAATCAAATCTCTAAAACTAATAGCTTCCCATTCACCACTTAAATCAACTTCCCTATCACCAACAGTAATAGTTAATGTACCAAAAAGTTTCATTATAATAGTTTGTAACATTTCTCTTAAAAATTTCATATTATCTTTATAATTATAATAAGCAGCATAACCCTCAATCATAGTAAAATCCTGTAAATGAGTTGCATCAATACCTTCATTTCTAAAACATCTTGCAATCTCAAAAACTTTAGTAAATCCACCTACAATAGCTCTTTTTAAATAAGTTTCTGGTGCTATTCTTAAATAAAGACTAATATCCAAAGCATTATGATGTGTAATAAAAGGTTTAGCAGTAGCACCACTTGCTTTATTATTTAAAATAGGTGTTTCTATTTCAAGATAACCAGCTTCATCTAAATAATTTCTAATTTCCCTAATAAATCTACTTCTAAATAAAAACTTTCTCTTAGCATCATCATTCATTATTAAATCTAAATATCTTTGACGATAAATTGTTTCAATGTCTTCAACACCATGAAATTTTTCTGGAAGTGGCTTTAATGCTTTTCCTAAAAATGTTATACTACTAGCCCTTACAGTTTTTTCTCCAGTATGAGTAGTAAATATTTCACCTTCAACACCTATAAAGTCACCAATATCATAATTAGCCTTAAATTCTTTATAAGCCTCTTCTCCTATCATATCCATTTTAACAGAAACTTGAATTTTTCCCTTTATATCACCTATAGTTAAAAAACTCATCTTACCCATTTTTCTCATTAAAATAATTCTACCTGCAACACGGACATTTTCTACTCCATCTTCTAATTTTGCTGCATCACAGATTTCATAATTTGTCTCATATCTTTCTGGATATGGATTAACAATGTTTTTTAATTTTTCTCTTCTAACTAATTCTTGTTCACTTAATTCTCGCATACTTCTAACTCCTTTACTGTATCTGTTCTAATTACTTTAGTATTACTTACTAAATCATGTAACCCTCTACTATCTTTTCTAAACATTACCATTAATGCTGAAATTAAAATTATAATATATTGAATACCTTCTATAGTACCAACACCATAAAAATAAATATCCCTTGATCCAAATACTAAAAATGTCAACGAAATAATATTAACAAGTATTGAATTAATAATCAATGCTCTAAATATATAATTGTTTATATTTAACTTAGTCGAATCATTAGAAACAATTTTAATACGCATAAGACTCTTTCCTAAAGTCTGTCCATCTTTATAGAATTGAAAACATACAAAATATAATATACTTAAAAATAAAGTAATTAATGAAACAACTCCATTTTTTCTAGCCATTTCATAAGTAATATCAGCACTTTCTACAAGATAAGTCTTCATATTAATTTGTTTATCAGTATATTTTTCAATCAATGAAGAACTACTATCATCAAGTTTTTTCACACTATCACTATCATAAAAAGGAAGTGATAAAAAAGACGCAATCATTGATATAATAACAACATCAATTATAAAAGCAACAAATCTCTGAAAAAACAAGGCATTCATTTTTTCTTCTTTAACTTTGCTCATAGAATTCCTCCTCAAACTCATCCAATATAGAAATTATATCACGAATATTAGAAGTTTGATAGATTTTATTTTTTACAATAGTAGAATTTTTAATTCCCTTCAAATACCAACCAATGTGATTTCTTATTTCTAAAGAAGCAATTTTTTCATCTTTTACCTTCTCTAAATAATCTAAATGATGTTTTATCATAGATATTTTTTCATGAACAGAAATATTTTTCTCATAACTTCCATTTTCTAAAAAAGAAACTGTATTTTTTATCAACCAAGGATTTCCAAGAGCACCTCTACCTATCATAATTGCATCGCATAAAGTCTCATCAAGCATTTTTTTAGCATCTTCAGGAGTTTTAATATCACCATTACCAATAACTGGAATATTAACATTCTCCTTTACCAGTTTTATAATACTCCAATCTGCCCTACCAGAATACCCTTGACTTCTAGTTCTAGGATGAACACAAATAGCACTTGCACCAGCTTTTTCCACAACTTTAGCAACCTCTACTGCATTAATAGAATTAAAATCCCAACCACTTCTAATTTTAACTGTAACTGGAATTGGAACAGCCTCAACCACAGATTTTACTATTTCATAAATTTTTGAAGGATTTTTTAAAAGAGCAGACCCAGCCTGTGCCCTAACTGCAACCTTTGGTACAGGACATCCCATATTAATATCTATTATATCAGGATGCATATGATCATAAATATATTTAGCAGAAGTAACAAAAGAGGAAACATCACTACCAAAAATCTGCTGTGAAATAGGTCTTTCTACATCTTCCATATAAAGCATATCAATAGTTTTTTTATTATTAAAACTTATTGCTTTATCACTAACCATTTCAGCATATACTAAACCTGCACCCATTTCTTTACAAATTTTTCTAAAAGAAGAATTGCAGATTCCAGCCATTGGTGCCAAAACAACTTGATTTTTAATTTTAACATTACCAATACTCCACTCCATAATATAAAATTTCCTTTCTAAATTATAAGAACCATCAAATAAGCATATTATACCTCAAAAACATAAAAAAAGTAAACATATTTTATGCTTACCTTCATACTAGAATTAATCATCCAATTCTTTTAATAATTCAGCCTTATTCATCTTTGAATAATTTTTAACTCCCTTTTCCTTAGCAAGTTCTCTTAATTTAGTAACTGACATCTTTTCAAGACTATCTTCATCCTCATCACTAGGCATTTTACCATTTTCTACTAAATAATCAATTTGCTCTTTAGTTAATGTCTCATATTCAAGTAAAGCCTCAGCAATAAGTTTCAATAAATCTTTATTTTTCTTAATAATTTCAGTTGCTTTAGTATGACAATTATTTATAATTTTTCTCATTTCCATATCTATTTCATTAGCAACTTCATTTGAAAAATGTTGACTTTTATTATAGTCACGGCCTAGAAAAACACTACCTTCTTGTTGTTCAAATTGTAATGGTCCTAAATCACTCATACCATATTCTGTAACCATAGCACGAGCAATTTTAGTAGCTTTTTCAAAGTCATTATGTGCTCCAGTTGTTATTTCTCCAAAAGTAATCTCTTCTGCTGTTCTACCACCTAACAAACCTGTAATTTCCTCTAATAAATCAGTCTTAGTAGAACACAATTTTTCTTCACTAGGTACCATCATATTATATCCACCAGCAGAACCTCTTGGAATAATAGTAACTTTTTGAACATCATTTGCATGAGCAAGCTTTAATCCTATAACAGCATGTCCTGCTTCATGGTAAGCAACTAATTTTCTATCACTTTCACTATATTTATGAGATGTCTTAGCTGGACCCATAAGTACACGATCAGTAGCTTCATCTACTTCACTCATAGTAATAACATCTTTATTTCTTCTTACTGCTAAAAGTGCAGCCTCATTTAATAAATTTTCAAGATCAGCACCACTAAAGCCTGGTGTTCTCTTAGCTAAATTCTTAAGCGTAATACCTTGAGCAAGTTTTTTATTTCTTGCATGAACTGCCAATATTTCCTCACGACCCTTAACATCAGGTAAATTAACAGTAACCTGTCTATCAAATCTTCCAGGACGAAGAAGCGCAGGATCTAAAACATCAGGTCTATTAGTTGCTGCAATTATAATAATTCCCTCATTAGCACCAAAACCATCCATTTCAGTAAGTAATTGATTTAGTGTTTGTTCACGTTCATCATGACCTCCACCTAAACCTGTACCTCTTTGTCTACCCACTGCGTCAATCTCATCTATAAAAATAAGACATGGTGCATTTCTCTTAGCTTGTTGAAACATATCTCTAACACGACTTGCTCCAACACCAACAAAAAGTTCAACAAAATCAGATCCACTTATAAAGTAAAATGGAACATCAGCTTCTCCAGCAACTGCTTTTGCAAGTAAAGTCTTACCTGTACCTGGAGGGCCAAACAATAACACTCCCTTAGGAATTCTAGCACCTAATCTTTGGAATTTTTTAGGATTTTTCAAAAAATCAATAAGTTCTTTTACTTCTTCTTTTTCTTCTTTTAAACCAGCAACATCCTTAAATGTAACTTTATTTTTATCACTATTAAGCTTTGCCTTACTCTTTCCAAAATCCATTGAGCTCTTATTACCAGCCATTTGACGACTAAAGAAGAAAAATGCAAATCCTATCAATAAAACAAATGGTAATACATTTATAACTATTAATAGAAATGATGATGAATCAGGATCATCTTTAGCAGTAAATTTAAATTCTTGATTCTTACTAGCTTTTACAATATCCTTCATAACAGATTCTGATAAAGGAAGTTTAGCCATAAAAGATTGATTATCTTTATAACTTTTTAAACTACCCCTAGCCTCATATGTATAAGCAGAACCTCTAGTAGTTATCTCCAATTCTTTAATTTCACCTGAATTTAGTTTATCTACAAATTCATTATAAGTTAATACCTTAACATCATTATTCATAATATTAGCAACATAAAAAACACCAAGTATTATTACTATTAAAAATAAGTAAGGTAATAAACCTTTTTTTACAGTTTTTTTATTCATTGTACTATTCATAAACATTCCTCCTTAACTATATTTAAGTATTATATCATAATCTTCAGACTTTTTCTTATCATATTTTGATTTTTTTAAACCTGGAAGCCAAACAACTACACCTCTAGAATCAACAACAACAGGCCATAAATCTCTATCTGCAAGCTTTATCTTTTTATCAATGAAAATATCTTTAACCTTTCTTTGCCCATTTAATCCCTTAACACTAATTTTATCACCAAATTTTCTAGTTCTAACAATTAAAGGAAGCATAACATCTTTACTATTAAGTCTACAAATATCATTACTATTTACACTTGTATCAGAAATAAGTTCAATATGCCTATTATTAGGTAAATCCACATAATTATTAAATTCTATTTCATAACTAGTAATCTCATCAGAAACACGTTTTAATTCTAACATATTATAACTCTTATAGGCCACTACTTCATTAGGTAAATTAATTAAAGCATTTGCTCTCTTACTATATATTAATTTTAATATAATTTCAATATGTTTATCATTTATTAAAATCAAATCATCCTGATAAAATTCACTCATCAAATAATATAATATTTCTTTTTGTAAAAATTCATCTATTTTTTTAAATTCACAAATATCAATTTTTCCATTCTTTAAAACTAACTTTATTGCCTTATTTCTCTCTTTTTCAATAAACTTTTCTGCATCACTTAAAACATTACTAAATTTTAAATACTTTAAATGAATATTTTTATCTTCTTCCTTTAGAAAAGGCAAAATATATTTACGGTATCTATTTCTAGTATACTTATCTTTTGAATTAGAACTATCAACATAATATTTAACATTATTTAATATATTATACTCCTCTAATTGTTTTTTAGTATAACTTAATAATGGCCTAACTATATCATATTTTTCCATATGAACTATTTTTTTAAAACCACTATATCCAGCTAAATTAGATCCTCTAGTAATTCTCATAAGAATTGTCTCTATCAAATCATCACCATGATGAGCAGTCATTAAATAATTAGCATTATATTTAAGTACTACATCTTCAAAAAATTTATATCTAATATTTCTAGCTTCATTATGAAAATTATCATCACCATACTCAGTAATTATCATACTTTCAATCATCAAATTATTTTGATCACAATATTTTTTAATATACTGAGCTTCCATTGCGCTTTCTTTTCTTAAATTATGATTTACATGTGCAATTATTAATGATAATTGATATTTTTCTCTTATTTTAAGTAACATATCTACTAATGCCATAGAATCAGGTCCAGTAGAACAACCAACAACAATAATGTCGCCTTTTTTAAACTTAAAATCTTTTTCTATATTTATACAATTCATATCTACTAACAAACCTCCACAAGTATTATAACACACCAAAACAAAAGAGGATATATTATTCCTCTGGTATTTTTAAAATAAATTCACCATCTTTAGAATATTGATATTTTTCTCTAGCATATCTAGCTATATAATCTGGATCCTGTAATTTATCAGCATCAACTCTTAGTTGAGCCTCCTTTTCTTTTAAAGAAACATACTTTTTCTCTAAAGACTTTTTTTCTTTATATTTATCATATATTTCAACCCAGTATTTACCAATAGTAAATGTAGTAGCAACTATTACAATAATAGAAGTAAGGCCCAAAAAAAGCATTCTTCTTTTTTTCTTCTTGGACTTAGTTTTAGCCATTACCACATCACCTACCTCATTATAATAAATTATAAAACCAATATTAAAAAAAATCCAATAAATTTTATTGAATTTTACTATTATTTACACTAACCTTTCCTCGTAACCTTCTTCCCATTGGAAATGTTATATAAAATCCCAATATTATCATAAGTAAAAAATAACTATGGATAATACCATTATTTATCATTTTAATAAATATAAAATATAAAAGAGCCATATCTATTATAAATACAAAAGTTACAACTATTTTATAAAAGAGCCTTTTAGTAAATAAAAATCTATAATTAATATTAACTAACAAAGAAAAAACAACACCATATAAAAAAGAAAAAGCTAAAGATATAATTTGTATTTTTAAATTCATTATTTAAATAGCCTATTAAATATACTATTTTCTCTGTCTTTTTTATTTTCTTCTGCATAGTTAATAGAATTAATCATTCCTTTAATTGTAACATTTCCTTGTAATGTATCAAGTTTCACTAATTCTAAATTTTCTCCCTTTATAATTATATAACCCATAATTGTTTCTATTAAAAATTGTTCACTATCAAAATTATCTAACTTTTTAACACCTGTAATAACTAAATTTTTTCTTTCTAACAAACTAATTCCATGATTATAATTACTAATTGTATCTTGTTTATCCATAAGTATCCTCCTAAGAAAGTATATGAAAAAGAGAAAAAAAAAGAACAATTATTTTACTTTATAATTATCCTTTACAGTAGAATCTAATTTATAAAAAGTAATTGAAGTACCATCAATATCAGTACTTTTACTATCAACAAGAGAAAAATCCAAAGTATCCTTAAACAAAATAACCTCTTGTTGAAAAGACTCTAAAGTTTTATTAACAGTTATATTATAATTATCTGTCTTTAATAATTTATCTATTTCACTAGCATAATTATTAACAATAGAATAAGGTGTAACCAAAACTGGAGTACCACTTTTTAATCTAATTTCATACATAACTATCCTATTACTACAATTATTAATAAAATCAAATGTGCTATCCTTATTTATAGAAGTAGAAACTAAATTACCCTTAGCAATATTATCTAAAGCTTTATTATCTGGTAATGAAACTAATCTATAAACTGTTAAATCACTAGATAATTTTATCTTAGACATAGCGCTCTCTAAATTATTATATACATCCTTTGCCATTTTTACTAAAGAAATGGGATTATTAAAATCAATATTTCTAAAAGTTGAAAATTTTAAAAACATGTTTTCAGACTTTTCTAAATTCAATCCAAATTTCCTACATTCTAAGAATATATTATTATCTAAACATTTAACTATAAATTCATCACTTAAATCATTAAAATCATCTATTGAAGAAACACTATTTATAAGATTAAACATTTGTGATTTATAAATTAATAATGCCCTAGCCTCATCTTCATTTAAATTATTATATTGAGATAATAAATCTCTATAAACTTCATTTTTCATAATTATTTTTTTCTAAAAAAAAGATGCTAAGCATCTATTCTTCTACAGTATCCTCTGCTTCATTATAAGCCTTAATGATAGCTTCTTCAAACATAGCTCTAACTTCTGGATTAATTGGATGAGCTATATCACGGTAACCACCTGCTGTTGTCTTTCGGCTAGGCATAGCAATAAATAGTCCGTTGTCTCCTTCAATAATACGAATATCATGTACTGCAAAAGCATCATCTAATAATACAGATGCAATTCCCTTCATACGAGATCCTTCTTTTTCAATTTTGCGTACATTTACTGATGTAATTTTCATGTAATATCCTCCCTCATAAAGCTTTCACTTTATATTATCATTTTATAATACTACTGAAAAAAAAGCAAATATTTTTAAATATATTAAAGTATTTTTTATCTATTTATAAGAAAACAAGCACAAATTATAAATAATCAATCAATTATTTGTAGATTCTCTATCAAAACATCACTATAACTAAAAGATTTAACTTTATTATCATCTAAAGTAATTGTAAAAATAGCTGGATACATATCAGTAATAATACCATCAAAACAATCTATCTGATTTCTTGTTCCCTTAAACTTAAAGGATTTTTTTACCCCTTTATTTAAAAGGACAACCTCTCTTGCCTTATCTAATGTCATCTTGGATACCCCACATACATAGTTCCATTCGTAATTATTCCTCCTATTCCATCACTTCCATACTTTGTTTTTTCTATTAGTTTTATTAAATCTATACTCTGATTTTTATCAGAAAATGCTAGTGAAGTAGCAATTATTGCCGGATCAAGTGCATGTATATTTATTCTTTTAGGACTAGAAGCAAAATTTGCACCTGCCTTAATTAACTCCTCATAATTA
>CAJMSU010000012.1 GCA_905216155.1 uncultured bacterium | reverse complement strand
ACTTAAGTCTTTTTTTTTTATAGAATTTGTTTCACATCAATTGTATAACAACAATTTTATTGAACAAATTGACTAAAAAATATTGAATTAATATTAATTTATGTTATATTATTAGTAGTGAGTGATATTTATCACGTCATAGCAAAAGAAGTTGTAGATATCTACGACACTTGCTCCATTTGAAATCAACTTACGGACTTAATTGTTCGTAAGTTTCTATTTTATATAAAACTTAAAAAGTTCTCTTTTTAGAAAGGAGAACTTTTTTCATGTTTGAATTTAAAGTAATTGAAAATCTAAAACCTAATAAAGATTTAACCGGCATCTTAAATGAATCTAAATATAAGATTAAATTAGGACAAATTAAAACTATTTTACACACCAACTTACAAGTGATAATACCTACTGAATACAAAATTACATATCCTACTACTATTACAATACTAGACAAAATGTTTCATCATTTCAATTTTATTTGTTGTAGGTAATTCTTCTAATCTAAAATCATCTCCAACTCCTGTATACAATTCTTTAAAATACGAACTATTATTTCTAGCATACTCTACAAGTTTTCTTAATCTTTTAAGTTGTAATTTTTTTATTTCATCTTGACTTAACCTATTTTTTTACCATAGCACTTATTAAACTCATTTTTATCACACACCTTTATTTCAACAAATTACTATTTATCTTTCTCTATATTATTTTTAGACATTGTTATTAATTCATATCCATCTTACAGCATCTCATTAAATATTTTTTCTACTTTTTTTGCCATGGTGTCCGTATTTGGAAAAAACTCTATAACGACAGTTTTGTACAATTTTTCTACACCTCCTAATACATAAAAATTACTATTTATAAAGACAAATAGTAATTATAACTTCAAATGCATACTTACAATTTTATGTATTTTAATCTTTAAACAATTTTGCTAAAAATGGCTTAATTAATTCGTAAATAAATATTGCCATAATGTTTATTAAGAATACTATTAATATCAAACTAATATCTATTGATGTTATACTTATTAATTTACCAATAGGTGTAACAAACAATATGAGTTCAATTAAAAGTATCAATAGTAATCCGTAGTTCATTGCTTTATTAGAAAATAATCCCTGTTTAACAATTGACTCTTTCAAGTTTCTACAAGATATAGAATAAACTATCTCCTGTACTACCATTGAAAGAAGTGCTAAAGACATAGCTGTTTCTTGCCCATACATTTTTAAACTAATAAAGTAAGTGAGAACTACAAATATAGTTTCAATGATAGCTGAAGATGCGATACATGATTTTATAAATGGTGTAAACAATGGTTTATTAATGCCTCTTGGTTTTTTATTCATTATGCTATCTTCACTCTTTTCAAAAGACAAACATATACTAGGAATAGAATCAGTTACCAAATCAATAAATAAAATATAAATTGGTAATAAAATTGTTGTTTTAGTAAGTAGTCCTATAATAATAGTAAATATTTCAGCAAAATTACTTGATAATGAAAATACAATATTATTTCTAATGTTATTATATATTCTTCTTCCTTCTTCAACTGCTACAACTATTGTTGAAAAAGAATCGTCCATCAAGACTATGTCTGATGCAGACTTTGTAACATCAGTACCAGTAATACCCATTCCAATACCAACATGAGCATCTTTAATAGCAGGAGCATCATTTACTCCATCTCCAGTCATTGCTACAATTTTTCCGCTATTTTGAAGCGCAAAAACAATTCTTTCTTTATGAACTGGATTTACTCTTGCATACACAGAATACCTTTTAACGATATTTTTTAGTTCTTCATCATTATATTTATCAAGTTCACTCCCAAGTATTGCTTCATTATCATTATCTATAATTCCAACATTTTTTGCAATAGCAGTTGCAGTATCTATAGAATCTCCTGTAATCATTATTGGTCTAATACCAGCATTTTTGCATAAAATGACACTTTTTTTAACACTTTCTCTTGGTGGATCTATTATTCCTAAAATACCAGCAAAAGATAAATCATTTTCCTCTTTTTCTAATTCTTTAATATCTTTTGGTATATAATCTAACTTTTTATAAGCAAACCCTAAAATTCTTAAAGCATTTTTAGAAAAATTCTTAACTTTATCTAAAATTTGTTGTTTTTCAATCTTAGATAGATTTACTTTTTCAATTAAAGAATCCATACTACCTTTGCATAATATATATACATCATTATCAATTTTATTTAAAGTAGTAAACATCTTTCTATCACTATCAAAAGGTATATCTAATATTCTCTCACATTTTTTTCTCAATTTAAGAGAATCGATTTTTTTATTATATAGATATTCATATAAACAAGTTTCTGTAGGATCACCTACATATTTATCTTCATAAATAAGGCCATCATTACAAAGAGCACATATATAATTAAGCATATTCTCATCTATTACATATTCTTCTTTAACAGTCATTTTATTTTGCGTTATAGTACCTGTCTTATCAGAACAAATAATATCTATTGCTCCAAGTGTTTCTACAGCTTGCATTTGTTTTACTACTGTTTTCTTCTTTGCTAAATTAGATATTCCAACGGATAATGTTATTGTAATTACAGTTGGCAATCCCTCTGGAATAGCAGCCACTGCGAGTGATGAGCATAGCATTATAATTTCAAGTATTGTGTATTTATTAATTAAAGCTAAAATAAATATAAAAATTAAAATAATAAATACTATAAATGTAATTTTTTTAGAAAGTTCTTTTATTTTTAATTGTAATGGTGTTTCTATTCTATCAATTTCATTTAGTGATAATGCAATCTTACCTATCTCAGTATTTTTTCCTGTACTTACAACTATACCAGTACTTTTTCCATTAGTAATGCTTGTTCCTAAAAATAACATATTTTTTTGTTCTTGAAGAATTAAGTTATTTTTTAAAACATCTGAACTTTTTTGAACTGGAACACTTTCTCCAGTTAGCGCTGATTCATCTACTTTTAAACTTTCACATGAAAGTATTCTAATATCAGCAGGAATAGTTTCTCCGGATTCTAAATATATTATATCTCCTGGAACTAATTCTTTAGTGTTTATTACTATTATTTTATCATCTCTTTTAACTTTACAAGTGCTGGTTTCATATTTTTTTAAATCTCTTAATACTAAAGTAGCTTTTTCTTCTTGTATAAATCCAACAATAGCATTTATAAAAACTACAAAAAGTATGACAATAGTATCAGTATACTCGTGAGAATAAAAATATCCATAAAAATATAAAAGTAGTGCAACTACTAATAATATGATGATCATGGTATCGTTAAATTGTTTTAAAAATCTTAAAATCCAAAACTTTTTCTTTTTATTTAGAATAATATTTTGTCCATAATCTTTTAATCTTTTCTCAGTTTCTTTACTATCTAATCCATCAATATTACTATTTAAAATTTTAAATATTTCCTCTTCATTTTTAGAATACATTATATTGCTCCTCTTTACCTACATTTCTGAATCTCGAATGTATTTTCTGTATCATATAATCTTTATTTTGCATCTTAATTCTTATTTTTTATTTATATTTTCTTATATTTAAAAAATATACATTTTATGTTATCTTCATCTTCAAAAGAATTTGTATATTAAACCTTTACTGTTTTTCCAGGGCCTTATTGGTCAGAAAACCAGTTTTACAATTTTATCATGTCATTTTTTTATTTCTTCATTCATAATGATACCCCTGTTTCAACAAATTACTATTTATCTGACACTTCTATATATAATTATACCATCATTTTGGTAAATTTTATTACTAAATTAAAATGCCCAAGATTCATCCAGCATTTTCTAGTACATATCCAACAGTTGGAAGTAAAATAGACTCCCATAAACTCTATAATTAATTGATTTAAATAAAAAGTATGGTAGTATTCTTCCATATTTTAACAAACTTAATTTTTACTAAATTATAGCTCTATATAAATTATTGTACAGTATATTATAAATTTTGAAAAAACTATTTTACTACACTATTTTTTATATCTAAATTATAAAAAGCCATAATATTAGATATTATTAATATAATATCTGTAATGGAGCTAACATATGCTTTAACTAAAATATCATATATAAACCACAACATAAAAACTAATATAGAAAACAATCTAATATTTTTTTCTTTCTTATTCCAAGTTACTATTGTATAAATCAATGCAGCACCCAAAGGGATAATGCTTATTATTCCATTAAATGTTATTAAGCTAGCCATTGTATATAATAATAAAAATAATACCAGAAAAAATTTATTATTAGTTTTTGAAAAAGTATAAGCACGTGTTGCACCTAAGAAACTAATTAAACTTCCAGTATAAGCTCCTAATAAAAAGTATTGTAATATATCAAAAGAACTATCTAATATTTGAAAAAATAATATTTGTCCTCTCTTTTTTTGCCAAAAACTAAATAATAAGCATATCGATGAAAGAAATGCAAATATTTGTGCCAATATAAAATTCATATTCATCTACCCTTCTAAATCTTAAAATGTATATTCTCTAAATTCACAATTCTTTAAGTTTTCTGGTGGCAGTTGTCCATCCTTACCAATACCATAGAAATATGCTTCTATAGCCCTAGCAGTTCCACTATGTGTTACTAAAAGAATCTTTTTATCATTTAAATTATCCTTTATATAATTTAACAATTTAGAAATTCTATCATATAATTCAACTACCGGTTCCACATTTTTGTCCCTTATATTTAAATGATAATTATATAGTAAATCATCTTCTGCTAAAGCACATAACCCTTCATAGTCACCTAAGCCTCTTTCAATAAGTAGATTATTATACAATATTTCAACATTTTTATTTTGATTAATAATTTTTGCTGTTGATTTAGCCCTTTTTAATGGAGAGCAAATAATCAAATCAAAATTATAACTGTTAAATTTTTCTCTAGCATCTTTTGCTTGTTGTATACCAATTTCATTAAGTTCTGTGTCTTTTTGTCCCTGTATCTTATTGTTTAAATTCCAATCTGTTAACCCATGTCTCATTACATATACCTTCATCAAAATTCTCCTATAAATTAATTTCACATGATAAATATTTATTAGATTATACCATATTATCAATTTTAATTATTCTATTAAAATTTAACAAAAACTCATATCTAAATTCCAATTACCATTCATATTTTTTTATTCTTTTATCTACAAATTCTCTTTTATCTCTGGAAATAAATCATAAACATTATATCCTAATAAACTATCAAAATATTCTTTTAATTTTATGGCCTCTTTAATATGATAATGTGTATTTGTATAAACACCATGCCTTAATAATAAATCTATCATCCTTTTTTCTAATGATTGTAATTTAGTAGTACACATTAAATCACATAAATTAATAATTTTCTCATAAATACTATATTCACTTGAAATATATTCTTTTATAAAATTATAATTTTTATTAGTTGAATCAGTATAATCTCTATCATTAGCCAAACAATTTATATCATTATTTAAAAAAGAATGTTTAATACATACTCCCGAATATTCATCAGTATACCCTAATGATTTTAAGTAATTATATCCATTAATCGCATGTAGTATAACACCTTCATGATCATGCCAACCAAATCTTTTACCAATATCATGAATATATCCAAGAGTTGCTGCATAATCTTCATCTAAACTTAATGCTTTTGCAATTTTACAAGCCGTATTACCAACACAAATTGAATGCATAATCCAGCCATCATCACTAGCCATACCTTCACTAGATTTTAACAAATTTAATGCTTCTTCATAACTTAATTTCATAATTTTACTCCTAAAAATTTTAATAATAAAAAATAAATATAAACTCGTATCAAAATATGATAATTATAAATTTTCTTTTATCTCTGGAAATAAATCATAAACATTATATCCTAATAAACCATCAAAATAATCCTTTAATTTATACATCTGTTTAATATGATATTGTGTGTTAGAATATATGCCACATCTAATCATTATATCAATTAATCGTTTATCAATTGTAAATATTCTATCTTTCTGAGGACACATTAAATCACATAAATTTATTAATTTTTCTTCCATTGTATATTTATGATTTTTTATAAAATCTGTCAAAAAAGGATTTTTACTAGGATCAGGTAATGCTCCAGCAGTACATACTATATCATTATTTAAATATGAATGAGTTAAACATATATTAGCATATTCATCATCATATCCCATCTTTTTTAAATATTCATATCCTCTCATAACATGTCCCTTTGACTCACCATTATATTTACCAATATCATGTATATAACCTAATGTAATAGCTTTCTCGACATCTACATTAATGCCATTCTCTTTTAATGCCTTTGCAATTACACCAGCACAATCACCAACACATAAACAATGAGTTATCCATCTAGTATCCTTTGCCCTTTTTCTTTCAACCTCTAATATTTTCTTTGCTTCTTCTTTTGTTAATTTCATAAATCAGACTCCTTAACTTCACAATTTTTTACTTCAAGTATTTAGTATCATTTCAGCAAAAAAAATTGAAGAAAAATAATACTAAATTGACCACGAATCACTAAAAGAACATTTCTATTATTGTATTTTTTCTACATCATTAACAATAAATTATCCATAATAATCATACTATATTAAACAACTTTTTTCTACATATTTATTAGTTTAAGTAATCATTTTGTCTACATAATAACATTTTTTAATCTTATTTACATAAATTAATTGGGAGGTTTTTATGGAAAATAAATTAAGTAATACTACAACTGCTTTAGGAAATTATAATGACATTTCAACCGAAATTTCTACACAAACCTTAGTAATAACCACGATTATAGGATTAACAGTTTCTAAAACTGCAGATAAAATGGTTTAGAGTGATGGTAATTTAACTTATACTATTGTAATTAATAATGAAATAAGAGAAAACTACACATCTCCAGTTATAACTGATATTCTAGATACCAATTTAATAACATTTGTTGCTGATAGTGTAACTGTAGATGGTGAAAAACTAGATACTACAAAATATACATAGGATGAGACAACTGGCAAATTAACAATTAATCTACCAGATGTTGAAACAAATACTAAAAAAACAGTTACATTCCAAGTTGCAAAAAAATAATTTAAGCTACCAAGTTAGGTAGCTTTTATTCCTCTATAGTCCAAACAATACTATTTTCATATTACAAACAGTAACTTCTAAAATAGATGGAAAACTTGCCGTAATAGTATCACCACTACTAAGAGTTTTCTTATCCTCATACTGATAAATAACACCATTATAAGTACCATCTATAGTAACATTTGCTTTTGTACTAGATATTCTAATACCATTTTATTACCATATAAAAAGATGAAAAACAAAAATTCCACCTTTTAATTATATTAATTTTATTTATTATTGAGCAGTATATCCACCATCTATTGGAACAACTGCACCAGTTATAAATGATGCCTTATCACTTAACAAATAACTAATTAAGTTAGCTATTTCTACATCCTTACCAAGTCTTCCTATAGGTAATTGATTAGCCATAATTTGTTTAACATCATCGCTTACCATAGCAAGTATAGGAGTATCAACATAACCAGGAGCAATAGCATTAACTCTAATATTATCACGTGCATAAGTCAAAGCAATTGATCTAGTCATTTGAATAATAGCACCCTTTGTTGCTGAATATGCAAAACTTGTAGTAGATCCTACTAACCCATACATTGATGATGTATTTACAATAGCACCTCCACCAATTTTTAACATCTCTGGAATTACATACTTATTCATCAAAAAAATTCCCGTCT
The DNA here is from genome assembly GCA_905216155.1 of uncultured bacterium. Lineage (GTDB taxonomy): Bacteria > Bacillota_I > Bacilli_A > RF39 > UBA660 > CAJMSU01. Next base: position 37,817 of record CAJMSU010000012.1, on the reverse strand, counting down.
GATTAACAGCAACAACCTTGTTCCATTCATCAACATCAACCTCATGAGGCTTATTAGCGCCACCACCAATTCCAGCATTAGCAACAAGGTAATCAATGTGTCCAAATTTCTCTACTACTTTTTCTACACATTTTTTTACATCATCTTCTTTTGAAACATCACATTTAATGCCTATACACTTATCACCTAAACTATTAGCTAAAGAAAAAACATTATCACTTAAATCAACCATAGCAACAAAGGCATTTTCCCCTAATAAATTTTTTACTGTCGCAAGTCCAATACCACTAGCCCCACCAGTAACAATTGCAACCTTTTCATTAAACATTTTCATCACCATTTCCTTTCATATAAGAATAACTATATTCTTAGATATAGTTTATCACTATTTGAAAAGAAATTTAATCCCTTTTTACAATTTTAATCTTTTAATTTTCTCTAAGTTAACTTCATCTAGTCTCTGATTGTTAAATTCAAGTACTAAATTTAAATTATTATCATACATATTTTTTTTAGTTTCTCGTTTCACTTTTAATGTTTCATCATTTATCATTGGCAATATCATATCTTCAAAAATTATTTTTGTTGGCTTTTTTGTATTAAGTCTATTATACATAGTAGCATAATCAAGAACAGTCTTTTCACCATTCATAGCTAAAAAATAATTAAGTGTTTGATAATCAACATCACGCCACACTCTACTAGATTGATTATCCATATTATGAATTATATATTCTTTTTCTAATTCCTTTTTTACACTTATAAGCATATATTTCAAAAACTTTGTTACATTATATTTCTTTTTGCACTCACCAATAATTCTATCATAATCAGAATCAAAATTTATTCCCCTATTAAAAATAATATATGGATATACTTCATTATTTAGTAAATACCACATTGCAATTGTTCTGCTACTTCTTCCATTTATATCAAAAAAAGGATGAACATAAACAAAATAAAAATGCATTATTTGTGATTTTATAAAATAATCAGTTTGACAATCATCAACCTCAAAATTATCAATAAAATTATAATATGAGTCCATAAATTCCTGAATTTTATTATATGGAATCCCCTGATCCATAGAGTCATCCAATCTTCCACCCTTAAGTATATAAACTGGAGCCTCTCTATATTTATCTCCCATATGATTTATATCGTACGCCTCCAATAAATTTTTACTTAAAATATCATAAAGTTTTAATACATTATCCTCTATTATTTCCTTATTTTTCATTATATATTGATATCCATGATAAAGATTAATTATTCTATTTCTCTTTTCTAAATTAACCTCAGTTTGTGCATTTTCAATTACCTTTTTTATTAAATACACTGAATCATTATATCCCTCTACTGTATTATTTGCCTTTATTTCTTGAGTAAACATAACCTTCTTTGAAAACTCTTTTGTATTCATAAAATCTTCTTCAACTAAAAATAATTCTAGTTCTTCTTCCAAACTTTTAAGTATATCCCTATCTATTACAAATGGTAAAGATAATGTCTTTAAAGGTAGCTTCTCCATTGCCATATAAAATCACCTCATTTAGTCATCTATTATATCACTTAATAATAATTTTTCAAAAACTAAAATCAACTCTTATATAACAAAATATTTTAAGCCTAAAAAAAAGAATATTACTATAGTAATAAACTCTCTTACTTTCTAAAATAATTAGTATCCTCATCATAATTTTCTATATCTTCTATTTTATTAAGTTCATCATTAAATCTTTCACTAACAACAAAATATTTTGAATTATCCTTTATTGGATCACTTTTTCTAAGTAAATTACTAGAAGGAATATAAATATATTGATTAGTATTCTCAAAAGGTTTACATCCAAATTGAAATCCAATACAATACTCAAAAGTATCTTTATCTCTTAAAGGATATGTTTTAATTCTATTTTCAACAGGTGTATATCTAAATGAATAATCCTCTATATCTTTACAATTATCCTCTGACAATTCAGAAAATATCTTTCCTAGCATCTGTTTAATAATAACAATTTGTTCACTATATCCCTGTATACTAAAACTAGTCCAACGAGCTTTATTATTACCATTATAATTAAAATCAAATACAACAGGAAGCATAAGTTCAAATTTATTAACTATATATTCAACTGGTACATATTTATCATTTTTAATAGTTAATTTATCCTTCAAAAAGAAATAAGCTAATTTATCTAACATTAAATTTAATTTTTGGATACTAAGACTCTTTTTTACCTTGTCTAATTCACTATCTATATTAAATAAATCCCTTTGTAATTCATATATTTCATCTTTATCCTTAAATTCTCTAGTATCAAATTCACTTTCAAGTACTTTATACTCATTCTTTAAACTAATATATTTATCAAATCTATTTTCTATAGTAATAACAGACTTTATCATACCAATAACATCATCATACTTAGTATTTTTTATATCCTTTTTATATTTTCTAACTAAATCCATAACAGATAAATTATAATCTATATCTTCTACCTTAATTTTATTTAAAACTTCTATTATAAAACTTTTTATAGACTCTTCCACTCCATCAACAAAATTAAAGTCTATATCAGTATTTTTAACTAAATATCTCAAAACAAAAGCATTTAATTCTTCCTTAAATTTTAAAACTTGTTCATCTTTTATTTCATCTATTTTATTAGAAGATTCCTCATCTATATTAAAACATCTTCTATATATTTTAAATACCTCTGAATTCTCTTCTGCTAAAACCCAAAATAACTCAAAAAAGTTTTTATCACTTATTGTCTCTATCGCTTCATAAAGTCTACTATACCCAATACTATAATCAATATCTTTTAATCTATCATCATTAACTAATACAGTATGTTTAATTTCATGTCCAAGTAAAAAATTACCTTTATTATCTCTATGAGCAACTCTTACTGTCTCTAACTTAGATTCATCATCTAATTCATAATTAGGATTATCATCTCTACCAAAAAAACTTATATTACTAGCAAAATGACAAGTTGGTAAATTATTTTTTATATATGGTAAATCAGCTGCCAATGTTAAAAAATATTGATTATTATCATCATCTACTGCTACTATAAACCAATGTCTTATATTATTAGTATCACCAATAGTATGAACAAATTCAGAATAAATTCCCAATTTGTCATATGCATTCTTTAAAAAAGCAGCCGCAGATTTACAAATTATCTGATATTGATTAATAGAATATTCTCTTTCTGAAATATTTAATTTATCATTAAAATATATATCATTCATTTCTTCTTTAGATAATGAAAAATTATCTAATTTTTCATTAAGAAAAAAACTAGTGTTTTTCTCCAAATATTTGCCAAGTTCCAAATACACGAATCTAATTTTTTGAAGCTTATTCCAACTAGGATTTACTCCTTTAATTACTGTATCAGTAACATTATTAATAATTTCATCCATCTTATTTTTCCCTTTTATATCCATAATTTGATTCAATTTCCTTACTAACATAGTTATATATAATATTTCTATCAAAAGAGACAATATCAGCTAAACTAGAGCATATATACTCACCATAATATTTTCTAAAATAATCATTACCTAATTCATTTTTAAATGAAGAATTAATTATATCATCACTTTTTAAAATAGTATTATAAATTTCTAATAATTCATCAGTATTTTTTATAAGAGTTATATGCATACTACGTCTATTTAAATATGCCAACAACATATTTATGGACTTTACTCTCTTAAATTCCTGCATACAGCTAAAAAGATAATATCTATGAAATTGCATTTCCTTATCTACATTAATATCTATAAGTAAATCAATAGGTCTAGATAAATCTTCATCTTCTAATTTATATAACTTAATATCATTCATATCAATATCGTCTCCTCCATTTAACTGTATTTTAACACAACAACATGTAAAAATCTATCTTTTAAAACTAATTATTAACCTTAAAAATATTTCTAATTCTTTTAAAAATCTTTACTTTTCTACCTTCATTAATACAATCAATACTTTCATTATTTAAAGACTTCTCTTCATTTAACATTTCAAATTCCTCTTGTTCTAAAAAAGAATAATAAATATAACCAGAATCCAAATCATTTTCACTAATAAACTTCATATCTAATAAATGATTACTATTGTTAACAAAAGAATCTCTTGTAGCCACAAAAGTCAATAATTCTCTTTTTTTAGCATCATCAACTGAATTTATTATATTAATATCATTTATATAATAATCTGAAGATAATAAAACATCAGAAGAAATAACTTTATATAAATCAATAAACTTGCATTCATCACTTGCATTAAGAAGTAAATTTAAACAATAATCTAAATATCCTGAATCAATAACTTTTTTATTAGATAAAACCAGTTCAAAAAACATAACATATTTATCATCTACCTTACTAAGAAGCCTTAAATATTTATCATAGTCTTTACAGTATGCCCCAGGAACATGTTCACCTAAATCATAACTTAACAGCCTATCAACATCAAATAAATTATTATCATAATATTCCATTAATTCTCTATATAATTCATGATTAAAATTTCTATTCATTTCTTGCCTATCGGGATTTGCAACATAATAATAAAGAGCCCTAGCAGTAATTTCACTTTTTGCCTTACTTAAAACATCAACTTCCATTCTATAATTATCATCAGTTATTTTTTTCTTATCAGTCATTATATTATATAAATATCTTTTAGAATGTGTTTTATTTGCAAGTATTTTCATATTATCAGAATGATATTTATCATTTAAAGAAACATTATTAATAGCCAAATTATTTAATCCATAACAAGGATAAGAACAAGTAAATTGTAAAGAACTTCTATCTGCAGTAGAAATTAACTTCATGTCTTCTTGATGATAAAAACTATTAATAGAATGCTTATTGTTTGCAACAGTAGCAAGAGAACTAGAAACTAAACAATCATCACTAAAAGAAGTAATAAGGCTTAAATCCTCATTATGATATTTACTATTAATAAAGTTTTTATCATTAACAATCCACAATAAATACCTAATATTAGAAGCTTTACTAATAAATTTCATATCTTCATAATAATTATCACTATTTAAAAAATCCTTTGAACATAAATTACTAAATAAATGCCAGCATCCATCACCATTTTTAATTTTAGACATAGAAAAAACTCTATCATTATAATCATCACAATTAAGTAGATCAAAATTTAATAATAAATTACTAGGAAACTTAATTTCCTCACTATCTACAGATAAATTTATAAAATTATTAATTTGTTTATTACTAAAACCTAAGAAAAAATCAGACACACCATCACGTAACTCCCCATCACCATTAAAGAAATCACATAAATTATATTTTTTTAATTGTTCTTCAATCTTCAAAAAAATATATTGCCTCATAAAATACCTCCTACAAGATAGGATAACATAATATTAAATTAAAAAAAAGATAACTAAATCACTTTAATTTAATATTCCATTTTCTAGGATAAATATAAGAAATTTTCTCACTCTTAGGACTATACTTTTTCTTTATTTTTACCCTATTAGATTTCAAATTAGGAAATTTTTCTCTGCAATACTTATCAACCTCACAAAATATATTTTGACAGTCAATTAACTGTAACTTTCTATTACCTATTCTTTTAAAATTTAAATTAAGTCTTTTAAACTCTTCATCTTGATGCAAATACATATATCTAATAATATCTTCATTACTCATATTTCCTTTATCAATAAAACATTTTTTTATTCCTCTAATAGCACCAACACCAGCAACAGTAAATTCATCTTCCCTCCAAGAAACAACATCACTATAATTAATATCTGTAACTAACTGATATGCCATAAAATTACCTATTAAAGGATATTTTTTTAAAATATTAAAAGCAGATTCCATAGTATGACATTTAACTAAGTCATCTCCTATCTTATCAAACAAAAACATTTCCTCAAGTAAAGCTAAGTGATTATCATGTTTTCTATCATAGCCATAGGCCTTAGTAGCACAACTAATATATGCATCATTATATATCTTAACACCATGACTCCTTGCATCTTCTAAAACCTTAGAGTATTTGGACCTATCAAAAGTATCTAATGTAATATCTGAAAAATTATCAAGTAATAACTCCCAAGTAGATTCTTTATTAAAAATTTTAAAAAGAACAATTCTAAAAATCATATCACACTTACTATAAACCTTACCATTATAAATAACATTTTTAAGTAAATATTGACTAACTCTATCATTAACTCTATAACTATTACAAAACTTATAATTTTGAAGTATTAAATCATCACTCCAAGGAGCATCCTCTCCATTTAATTTCTTCCAAAATATATTCTGTCTCTCACAAGCAAAATACCAATATAAATCATATATCTCATCTCTTTTTTTCATAAATTATCTTCCTCCTAATAGAAATTAATCAGTAACAAACATTATTTACATCTTTTTTTATAGCACATATCTTATAATAAATAAACATTTAAGGAGAAAATATTATGTCATTTATTAAAGAGCAAATAAATACAATCAAAAAAAATGATCCAAGTATAAAAAGTAATATAGAAGCCCTATTATATCCATCTTTTAAAGCACAACTTTATTATAAACTATCTCATTATCTATATTTAAAAAAACACTATTTTCTAGCTAGATATATATGTGAAAAAGCCAAAAGAAAAACAGGAATTGAAATTCATCCAGGTGCCAAAATTGGTAAAAATCTATTTATAGATCATGGTTATGGTGTAGTAATTGGTGAAACAGCTGAAATAAAAGATAATGTTATAATATTTCATGGTGTAACCTTAGGAGGTACTGGAAAAGAAAAAGGAAAAAGACATCCAACTATAGGAAATAATGTATTTATTGGTAGTGGTGCTAAAATACTTGGAAATATTACTATAGAAGATAATGTAAAAATTGGAGCTAATGCTGTCGTTTTAAAAAGTATTAAAAAAGAAACAACAGTAGTAGGCATACCCGGAAAAATAGTCAAAAAAAATTAACTATTTAATTATAGTTAACAAAATTTCTTTAACCTTATTAATAACTTCACTCTTATTATCACATCGATTATCTTTATCTACAAAAATATTTGCATCATAAAACTTATCGAAAGAAGCATCATAAATACTAATAAAAACTTGATTATCAGCGCCATATAAATTATTTTTATCAACATCATTTAATTTACCAGTAATACCAACACCATAATCACTCTCTGTAAACATAGAAATTTTTTTACTCATCTCTCTAGCAACTTCACTACTATAAACACTATATTTATCAATAATACTTTCATCTACACCCATTTTAATTTTAAATGAATTACTATATGTAACTGCACCAAATTTAAAAACAGAACTAGAACCTGATACATTTGTAATAGAATTTGCTAAACCTCCACCAGTACAAGATTCCATTGTAGAAATAGTTTTATTTAATTCTATTAATTTATCAACAACATCTTTCATATTCCTCACCTATTATATATTTTACCATATAATTATAAAAATACATCTAATATCTTAATAACATAAAATATATTGGTGAAGAAAATGTATAATATGAATGATGCTTTATATATAGCCAAAGTTTTAAATGTAAGATTTGATAGATTCACACACAATGAATTTTTAAAGAAAAGACTAAGTGAAAACTAAACACTTAGTTTTAATATGATTTATTAAAAGTATCATCAATACTATTAGTATCTTCATCCAACATTTCTATAAGTTCATTATCTTTAGTAGTTAGCTTATTATTTATACTATTAACTAAATTACTTCTTTCTCTTTTTGAATTAATATACTGATTAACGAATTCATTAAAAGAAATCTTATCATAATTATCTGTTTTATTTACCATTTTATCATATAATAAATTTTCAACTGCTACTTCAATTCTCTTATCTAAAGGCAACTTATTTTTATTATCAACAACATCGATATATAAATCAATAAATTCATCCATAGATATAATATCATTACAAGAAACACTTCCAACATTCATATTATACATATAATCAATAAAATTTTTATCTTCTTTATAAATACTTTGTCTCTTAGAATCATCTAATTTCTTATCTTCAACCTTATTTGATTCATTTACATTAGTAGCATTATATTTATCATTAAGGTTTTTATCAATAGAATCTTTTTGCATTTTTAATTTAATCTCATTATATTCATTAGCAAATTCATGTCTTAACCTATCAATATTACTAATAGAATATGAATTATTAATTACTGCCACTATATCTTGTAAAATAGCCTCTTGATAAAGAATCTGTTCTTTTTTCAATAATTCCAAATAACTTGTATAAAATTTTTGTTCTATAATATTTGCATCTTTACTTGTTTTATCTAAAAGTTCAGAAGTTACAGGTATACCTTTTTCAATCTCATTTAAAATACTACTTCCCTGATTAACTATATCACCAATAACAGAAAGTTTTTTCATAGTATCTTTAGAATGTTCTTCTATTTGTCTACATTCTCTATCTATTTTATCTTTTTCATTCATTGATTTATATTTTATATCTGTAACTAATCTACCTGCCTTAGTAGTAGAAGCAACACTAGGATAATCATTTATAGTTTTTATAGCAGCACTATACTCATTACTCCTAGAATAAAGTCTTGCATATTCATTAATTTTAGAAACTTCATTACTATAAAAATTACTAATTTGTGATGCTAATTCCTTAGGTATTTTATCATAATTTTGATTTATAGAATTAATAGTACATTCATATTTAGAAGATAAAAGATTTTCTAACTTATTTTTAACCTCATATGCTCTAGCCATATCAGGATTTTTATCATACATATCCTCTAAATAAGGATCTTTTTCTTCTCTAATATAATTTTCTGTTTTCCTTTTCTTTTCAAATGCTATTTGATTATTTCTTACATCTATATTGTCCTTAGAATAATCAACTAAGTTTTTCCTCATACCACTTCCTACTTCATAACCAAATATAGTAGCAACAGCAGGAATAGACTTATCAGGATCATTATGTAAGCTAGCATCATATTCTAATTTTTCAATATTGTTTTTATAAGGAACTTTCATTTCATATTTATTTAATATTTGAACAGCCTCTACACTTAATTTTTTTGCCTCTTCATTAGTATTTTCTAATATTTTAGAATAATATTTATCCTTATTCATATCCAATAAACGACTAATATCACGAATATTATCATTTTTTAATATATTATAAGCGATAACAAAATCTCTAAATTCCAAAATAGCATTTTGAGATAATTCTTTACCCTTCTCTTGTTTTCTAAAATTATCAATAGCAGAAAACATAGAATTATTCAATTTATTCATAGCATTTATCTGCTCAACAAAATTATTTTCCAATTCTTCATACCTAATATCTCTATCCATAAAATCAACCTTCTCTTCTAACAACTATCTTATATAAACTATATCACAATAACTATAAATTAACAAAAAATATTACACTTTATTTACATTATATATTTTTTAAATAATATTATTAACATCTTATTTTTATTATTTAAAAACACAAATCCAAAAGTTAATGTATCAAGACTATAACAAAAGAAAAATATTTCTACAAACAAAAGTTTTAATAAAACAAAAAGAAAAAATTAACCAAAAGTTAATTTCTCCCATAGTAATTTATTAAATTAAAATATAAAACTTATATCAATTAACAAATTTAATAGTTTTTATATTTTTTTCCACATAATTCTTAAAACATTTAAAACACTTAATATTGTAACACCAACATCAGCAAAAACTGCCATCCATATAGTGCTAATACCAAAAACACCTAGCATAAGTACTAAAAATTTAACAAATAAAGCAAATACAATACTAACAGTAATCATTTTTTTACAAACTCTAGATATCTTTATAGCCTTTTCTATCTTACCTAAATCATCATGCATTAAAACAACATCACTTGCCTCTATTGCAGCATCACTTCCAAGAAATCCCATAGAAACCCCAACATCACTTATCTTAATTACGGGAGCATCATTTATTCCATCACCTACAAACATAGAAAGACCTTTTTTCTTATATTTCTTAACAATATTAACCTTATCTATTGGTAATAAATCACCATAATAAGTATCAATCCCAATTTTTTTGCAAACCTCTTCTACTTGATGATCATTATCACCAGAAACAACTACTAAATCATTAATACCAATATTTTTTAGTTTAGTAAGTTGATAACTACTATCCTTAATAGTATCAGAAATAACTAAATAACCAACATATTTATTATCAATAGAAACATAAATGACACTACCAATACTATCAACTAAAGAAACGTCAATATTATTATCAATAAATAACTTTGAATTACCCACTAAAACCGATTTTCCATCAATTACACAACTAATTCCCATACCACTAATTTCTTTATAATTACTACCTTTTAGCTTACTTTTCTTACCAAATTTATCCTTTATAGAAATAGCAATTGGATGAATAGAAAACTCCTCAGCTACTGCTGCTACTTCTAATATTTTTTTATCACTAACACTCTTATCAACTGATTTAAATTCATTAACCTCAAATACACCCTTAGTAATAGTACCAGTCTTATCAAATAAAACGTATGAAATATTTCTAAGTTTATCAAGTTCACGACTTCCCTTAATTAAAATACCATCACGACTAGCTCTACCAATTCCACAAAAATATCCTAAAGGAACAGAAATAACTAAAGCACAAGGACAAGAAGTAACCAAAAACACAAGGCCACGATATAACCAAGTATTAATATCACCAGTAATTATAGACGGAACAACAACCAATAAAACAGCCATCAAAACAACTATTGGAGTATATACTTTACAAAATTTTCCAATAAAATCTTCTGTATCAGATTTTTTTTCATTAGAATTTTCAATTAATGAAATAATTTTAGATGCTGTAGAAGTCTCATATGTAGATCTCGCTCTAACAGTTATAGGAGAACTATTATTTACATATCCACTTAAAACATTAGAATCAACATCAACATGTACAGGAACACTTTCTCCAGTTAAACTCGAAGTATCAACAAAACTATCACCATCTATAACTATTCCATCTAAAGGAACTTTTTCACCAACTTTAACAATGAACTCATCATTTAACTTGACATCCTTAATATCAGTTTTTAAAACATCACCATCAACTACTAAATTAGCATAATCACTTCTCAAATCAAGTAATTTAGTAATAGATTCACGACTACTATTAACCGCAACATCAGATAAATATTCACCTATTTGAAAAAGTAATATTACCATTACACCTTCACTAAATTCACCTATTATAAAAGCCCCAATAGTTGCTACTATCATAAGAAAATCTTCATCAAAAACCTCACCCTTACAAATATTTTTAAATGCCTCTATATATATTTCATAACTAACAATCACATAACTCAAAATAAGTAAAATTATTCTAAAAATAGACATTTCTAAAAATAAAGAAATAACAAATAAAACTAAACTAATTAAAATTTTAACTAAATCTTCTGTAAAAAACTTTTTCATACTATAATACCTCCGAAATATGTTCTATTCCATATTTTAAAATTATTTTAATATGGTCATCACTTATACTATATTTAACATTTTTCCCAATCTTTTCTGTTTTAACCAAATTAGATGCTCTTAAATTTTTAAGTTGATGAGAAACAGCAGATTGACTAACTCCAATAGCTAAACTTATATCATTAACACACATTGGTCCATTAACTAAAACATCCAAAATCCTAAGTCTAGTGGCATCAGCAAATATCTTATAAAATTCACTTAATCCATACATTAATTCCTTACTATGTAACTTCATACAATCACCTTTTCATTATTTATTATATATGATTAATTGTTCATATATTCATATTATACTATAATTAAAACAAAGTCAACAAAAAAAAGAAACAATTAATTATGTCTCTTTCTAATTATAAAATCATGTATTAAAATAAATATTGAAAAAATAAATCCTATAGTACTAATAATAAGTCCCATTCTCTGTAACGGTGCTTTATAAGTAATCTTAATATCATGTTCTCCAGAAGATAACTTAAATCCTAAAAAAGCCTTATTAACAACTTCATATTTTACTTTTTCGGAATCAACATAAACACTAAATCCTTTTTCATATGGAATAGAAGTAACAAAATATCCATCATTTTTCATATTTATCTTTCCATAAATATTATCACCAACAGATAACTTTTTATTAACAACAAATTCACTTTGCCTACTCTTTATATTACCTAAATCACTATAATTTAATTTATAAATACTAATATTACCTATCTTATAATTTCCCTTAGAAAATTTAACTTTTAATCTTTTTACATCCTTATCATTAGAAATTACATAATGAAAAGTCTTATTATTATTTTTATATATCCATTGCTTACAAGTTTGTACATTAGTAGTATCATTAATAGAAATTTTTAAATCCCCATTCTTACAACTAGATTTATTAAGTAAATCAATACTAACTATCAAAATATCATTTCCAAGTCCCTGATCTAAATTTACATAAAACCATCCATCATCTTTTAAACTCTTAACATCTATATAATTATCTTTTTTAAGTATATTAACATCATGTAAATCACTAACATTATAGCCTAAATCAATTTCATTAATTATATCTTTTGCCTCATTCGTTACTCCATCTTTAACAACAACACTATTAAGTAAAGCAGATATATTATCAGGATATTTCATCTTATCAAATTCCAAAGAATTAGTAATTCTATCTGTACCATAAAACATAGGTAAAACATTTTCATTAACATAAATATCTTTATCTATTTTTTTATATCCAATAGGAACACTCCCCGTAGTATATATGTATTTAACTCCCATAAAAGTCTGAAATAATATATCATTATTTTGTGATAAAACTAAATTATTTCTATAGGACAAAGTATTTTTAAATATCTTTTTATAAAAATTATTATATAAAGGATTATAAACAGAAGAATATATAGAATCTTGATTATAATTAATATCATAAACTCTATTAACATTTTGTAAAGTATTATCTAAATTATTAAATCTAACTAAATCATTTTCTCTATTAAGAGTATTATTTATTCTCCTAGAAATATCTTCACTAACTACTTTTTCATCTTCATTCTTACTAACATATAAATCATTAGAATTAGAAATATATAAAGTAATAAAAGGTACAAATAAAAGTAAAATTATAAACATAAATTTATTTGTATATTTTTTATAATAACAAAAAATAGAAAATAGTAAAAATATTAAATCAAAGTAAATAGCAACATTCTTATACTTAAATAAAATACATAAAGAAGAAACTATTACCACAATTAATACTATCTTTTTTAAACTTATCTTTTTATTTAATAAATCATTTATAAAATAACAAAGTAAAACTCCCATCAAAGGAATAAAAGGTATACATACTTTATTTCTTAAATACAAATTACCATTTAATAAATATACAAATAATGGTATAAAAAATATAATTGATAAAAGAACTGCAACTACTTTTTTATCTTTATCTTTTGTATTATAAAAACTAATAAGACTAATTAAAGAAATACCTGTAAGTCCCATCGAATAATTATTATAAAGAATACTATCTATATTATAATATGGTATTAATTTTTCAATAAAAGAAACAGATATAGTATTACTAGCTCTACCAGTTTTTAAAACATAAAATGTTGGTAGTAATAAAACCCCAGCTAGTAAAATAGAAACCACTACTGGTATTAAAAATATTAATGCTTTTTTTATCATGTCTTTAATAACAATTTTATCATTCAAACTAATATATTTATATAAAGCATATATACATACAACTAAAATACTAGAAATAGCAAAATAATAACTAATAGTAATAACAAAAAATAAACTTAAACAGATTGGAAAAAGTCTTCCATCTTCAAAAAATTTATCAACACCAATAAGTGCTAAAAACAAAAATGGTAAGTAATTAACAAACATAAAATGTTTATGAAAATGAAAAAGTATTGGTGCTGCTAACAATAAAATTAAAGTTGTAGTTAATGCTGAGGTTTTTGAAACCTTTTTCTTGAAAAAATAATACATTATAACACCTAAAAGTATATAAAGCACTATATTAAGTCCAATAATATAATTTTTCATACTTATAAAAGGAAATAAATAAGAAAAAATCATCAAAGGATTTAAAAGCCCATAATAAGAAAAATTATATATATTTTGACCAGCACCTATAGATAATGCAAAACTAGGAAAGAAATTCTTTGTTTGATAAAATAATTTTCTAAAATAATCAGGAAAAACAATATGTTGACTAACCCAATCTATTTTAGAACCAAATAAAGAATTATCTGGAATAATTGCATATAAAAGTAGTGAACAAAAAACTATTACTATTAGATAATTATAATCTAATTTATTTAATTTATCCTTCATATAACCACCATTATCTCTTCTTTAGCTTTTTAATAAATTTAAACAAATAATATTGCCATGTAATAGGAAGTTCAAATTCACCAATTAACTCCTCTACATAACCATTAAAACCTCTTTTAAACTCATAAATACCATAATCCTTAGGATGAGTATTTATATTTGCTGGTATACCATAAAAATTATGCTTTTTAAATCCATGTTCAATACCATATTTAATCATCATCCATTGAAGTAAATATTGAGAATTAAATTTCATAAATTTAGAATAATTACCACTAGATAAATAAATAATCTCTGGTTGGATTAATATAAACATAGATCCAGATAAAGTAATAACATTAGTTCCCTCATCTTTTATAATCTCTTTTGCATCACATATTCTCTTTTTAATAGAATTAATCTCATTAGTAAGCCCTTTTTTTTGTCCATCATTGTATTTAGCATCACTCAAGCTCTTAATCTTATCTTCTTTTTCACACTTTTCTTTTTCTAATCTCTTAATATACTTATCCAAATCAAGTTCAGTTATAAAGTATTTAACCTCACCCTTATCAGCAAATAATTTATACATATTTTGAAAATAAGATAAACTTCTAACAGAAAAATTCTTTCTTTCTCCAGTCTCAATCATTATTTTTTCAAATTCATCCAACTCATCATAAGAAAGTTCTCGAATAGTAATACCAATTTTTTCTGTTTTTCTAATTGTATTTCTAGTATTAGACTTCATCTCTTTTAAAATTTGTTTTTCATCTTTTCCCTCTAATCCTAAAGAAAACATCCATCCTACTTGTTCCATATCACTAATAGGAACTTTCCTAAATCCATAATTTTCTAAATATTTAACTAAAGAACTATTATCTGCACCATCTTCTACAATATTACCATCTAAATCTCTTTCTCTATTAATTACATAAGGATCCATTCTAAAAACATAACCATTATGACCTTTTACAAACTCTTTTATATTTTCCAAAAAGAAATTTAAAACCTTTTTATCGTTAAAATCAACTAATAATCCACGAGGTGCATAAAATTCACACTTACCAAAATGTCTTTTATGACTCAAAAGCATAACTGCTCCAACTAATTTTTTATTATCAAAAACACCCAAATAATAAGTAGTCCAACCTGACTTTTCTCTTAATTTTCCAATTTCACTAGCAGACAAAAAACTCTTTAATGGATGATTTTCCCAAAAAGCTTTATATTCATCAACACTTATATTTTTAAATTTCATTTATATCACCTCTATCATTATAAACAAAAATTGTCTATTTATCAATTATCTTCTAACTAACTTATATTTCTGATCTCTCTTAAAATTTATGTCAGATTGCTTCTTTAACTTTCTATGAATTTTACCTATATCACCATCTTTATAAAAGCAAGTAATTATAAATAAGAAAATCATAACAATTATTAAAAATAAAGTTAAAAATAAATAAAAATCAAAACTATTATTTTTACTTAAAGTTGTATCCATATAACAATTTGTCAAGTATTTATTAAAGTTTTTACTATTAATACTAACTTCATTTTCTTTAGGTAAAAAATTCTTAATATTTTTAATTGCTACTTTCTTTAAATTTTTATCAATAACAACTGGATATCCATAAACTTTAATACTTTTAGGAACATCAGTAACTCTTTCATATGTATAATCTATTATATTTTTAAACTTACTATAATCACTTTTCTTAATAGCAATTAAATAAGTATGCCATAATCCAGTATCTTCTTTTTCTATTACAAAATGAATTTGTTTATTATCCTTTTCATAATAAGCAAATGCCTCAGACATCTTAAATACTTCTATATAAGAGTAATCTTTTGTATTTTTAACATTTTGCCAAGAAATTATACTATTTTTCTCCTTAAATAATTTATATGAGCAAACAAAAAGTATTGTTATAATAACTAAATAAACTAAACATAACAACAACTTATATATTATTATCTTTTCATGAGTATTATTTTTCTTCATAACTCTCTCCTACTATAAATATAATAACATATTATTACAAAAGAAAAAAGTAAGTTAAACTTACTTATCAGTAGAACCAAATCCTCCAGTTCTTTCTCCTTCACTAATATCATCATCTACTATTAAATATTTAGAAAAAACTCCTTGCCCAATAGCTTCCCCTTTTTTAACAACTACATCACTGTCACTAAAATTAAAGAATGCAAACATTATATGTCCATCATTGTCTGGATTACCATAATAATCTTTATCAATAACACCTACACTATTAGCAAGTATCAATCCTTTTTTCTTAGGATTAGAACTTCTATTATATAAATATAATACCTCATCATCCATCATATAAGACTTAATACCAGTTGGTACTAAAACCGGTGCTACACCTGGTTTAAAAACTGGAATCACAACATCATCTGCAGCCTCAAAATCATATCCAGCAGCAAACTTTGTTTTTCTAACTGGTAAATTAATATTTTTATCTTCAAATCCTTTTGCTATTTCAAATCCTCTATTTCGCATGCAATTTTTCACCTTCACCTTCCATTTTAATTTCTACAACTTTTTTATTTTTTAAACTTTTTTTAACATCAATTATTCTTTGATTAGAACTACCTCTAAAAAACAAACTTCTATCAAGTAATTCTTCAACAAATCTACCATCTACTAAAACATCTATATAAGATAAAAATTCACGAGTAAAATCATTTTCTTTATACATCTTATCCATAATTTCCTTATCAAATAAATATCCGGTATAGCACCAAATAGTTTTATAAGGATATTTTTCTTTTACCTTACGAAGAAGTGGTAGAAGACCCTTTTGATTTTCAGGCCACATAGGCTCACCACCTAATAAAGAAAGTCCAGATATAGTATCTTCATATAAAGAACTTATAATATCAGACTCCTCTTTTTCAGTGAATTTTTTACCATAATTATAATCCCATGCTTCCCTATTAAAACAATTTTTACAATGATGTGGACAACCACTTACAAAAAGAGAAACTCTAACTCCTTCTCCATTTGCAATATCATATTTTTTTATTGAAGCATAATGCATAACATCACTCCTATAAATGAGTTACTCTAGATTTAATTTCCTTAGTCTTTCCAACATTCCAGAAATTTTCACCTAAATAACCACAAGTACGTCTTGCTACATTCATTTTATTTTTATCTTTATTTCCACAGTTTGGACATTCCCATTCCAAATCATCATTTATTTTTATTTCCCCAGTAAATCCACATTCATGGCAATAATCAGACTTAGTATTAAATTCAGCATATTGAATATTATCATAAATAAATTTAACAACATCTTCCATAGCCTTTAAATTATGTTCCATATTAGGAACCTCAACATATGAAATACATCCACCTGATGATATCGGTTGAAATTGACTTTCAAACTTAAATTTAGAGAAAGCATCCATTTTTTGTCTAACATCAACATGATAACTATTTGTATAATATCCTTTATCAGTAACATCTTTAATTGTTCCAAATTTTTCTTTATCAATTCTTGCAAATCTATAACATAAACTTTCTGCTGGTGTTCCATATAATGCAAATCCAAGACCAGTTTCAGCTTTCCATTCATCACATTTTTCTCTCATATGCTTCATAACTTTTAATGCAAATTCTTCACCTTCTGGTTCAGTATGAGGAACACCCTTCATTAACATAGTTAACTCATAAATTCCAATATATCCAAGAGATAAAGTTGAATAACATGTATTTAAATATTTATCAATTTTTTCTCCCTTTTTAAGTCTAGCAATAGCACCATATTGCCAATGAATTGGAGATGTATCACTAAGAGTTCCAAGTAAAGCCTCATGTCTACACATTAAAGCTTCCCTACACAAATCTAATCTTTCATCAAATATCTTCCAAAACTTATCTTCATCTTTTTCAGCTAAAATTCCAATTTGTGGTAAGTTAATTGATACAACACCTTGATTAAATCTTCCTTCAAATTTATAATTACCATCTTCATCTTTCCAAGGAGATAAGAAACTTCTACATCCCATTGGACTAAATACATTTCCTTCATAATTTTCTCTCATTTTCTTAGCAGAAATATAATCAGGATACATTCTACGAGCAGAACATTTAACTGCAAGTTTAGTTAAATAATCATATTTACCACCCTTTAAAGAATTATTTTCATCTAAAACATAAACAAGTTTTGGAAATGCTGGGGTAACATAAACACCCTTTTCATTTTTAATACCTTCATATCTTTGACGTAAAACTTCTTCAAATAAAATAGCATTTTCTTCTATATATGGATCATCATCTCTTAAATACATAAATAATGTTACAAATGGAGATTGACCATTAGTAGTCATTAAAGTATTAATTTGATATTGAATTGTTTGAACACCAGCTTTTACTTCATCCATCATTCTGTCATCAGCAAGCTTTTCAATCTGATCATCAGTTAATTTTTTTCCATATTTTTTCTTCATATTTTTAACAAATTTATCTTTTGTTTTTCTAATATATTTACCTAAATGAGAAATATCAACAGATTGACCACCATATTGATTAGATGCTACCGCTGCAATAATTTGTGTAGTAACAGTACAAGCAACTTGAAAACTTTTAGGTGATTCAATCATTTTACCATTCATAACTGTTCCATTATCAAGCATATCTCCAATATTTATTAAACAACAATTAAATATTGGTTGTACAAAATAATCAGAATCATGAAAATGAATTATACCATCATCATGAGCTTTACTAATCTTTTCAGGAAGTAAAATACGACGAGTTAAATCCCTTGATACTTCTCCTGCTATATAATCTCTTTGAGTAGAAGCTAAAACTGTACTCTTATTAGAATTTTCTTCAGCCAACTCTTTATTTGTATTTTTAATTAAACTTAAAATAGATTCATCTGTAGTATTAGCCTTTCTAACTAAAGCTCTTGTATACCTATAAGTAATATACTCTTTAGCTAAAGCAAATTTATTAAGACCCATTAATTTTTCTTCAATAATATCTTGAATATCTTCAACTAACATTCTTCTTTTTTTAAGTCCCATAATATATTTAACTATATTCTCAGTTTGTCTATCAGTAATGCGCTCGTCTTCGGCAACACAAGCATTTGCTTTACCAATAGCAATTCTAATTTTTTCAGGATCAAAGTCTACACTTTTTCCATCTCTTTTAATTACCTTCATAATTACATCTCCTCTTACCGTACAAATAAATCATAAAACTTAAAAAAATAATTTACTGTTGCAAATGCAACAATTTTACATTATAATTTTTTTAGATAAATGTGAGGTGTTTTAAATGCTTGAAAAACATAGAATATTTAAAAATATAGAAGAAAAAAATATTAAAAAATTACTGACAACTTTACAATCAACTACACTTTTTTACAATCCAAATCAAACAATAGCATATTCACTTGGTAATAGAAACATAATAGGTCTAATAGAAACAGGAAAAGCCAACCTAGTAAGATTTGACTATAATGGAGATAGAACCATAGTAGAAGAATTAGAAAAAGATGATATATTTTCAGATATGTTTTACACAACAAGTAATAGTGAATTAACCGTTATTGCAACAAAAAAATGTAAAGTTACTTTTATTAGATATGATGAACTATTAAAAAAAGCACAAACAAGTACAAATGCCATGATATTACTAAACAACCTATTTAATTTAATAACAAAAAAACTTGAAAAAAGAAATGAAAGAATAGAATTACTAACTACAAGATCAATAAGAAATAAACTTTTAGCTTACTTCGAATTACAAGCAAAAAAAAATAATTCAAAAACATTTAATTTGAATTATTCCTATACTGATTTAGCTGACTATCTAGCCATAGATAGAAGTGCCATGATGAGAGAATTAAAAAATTTAAAAGAAGATCGACTAATAAAAGATATAAATAAAAAAATAACTATTCTATACTAAAAAAGCCAAGAAAACTCTTGGCCTATTTTTATAAATTTTTAATATGAGACTTTAGATTTTAGAACTTCTATTACTGGGTGAACACCATAAGCCGTTCCAAGCGAAATAGCGCCATCAAGGCAACGATAACCCGCATTTAAGTATTTAGCATAGTTAATACGAGACGAATCAGCTGTTTCTAACCATATTCCAATAGCCTCAGAGTTAGCTGAATAGTTTGTATTTTCCATCAAATATTTACACGTATCCAACTCTCCAATTTTCATACTGGTTATTCCACATCCTTTATTTACCTCTTGAACAGTTAACAATCTCGCTGCATATCCAGAATAACTAAAATTATTTACTCTTACAGTTCCCTTTTCATCTGTTATATTTCTTGTTGTGTTTGAAAGTTTTACATTTTTCCATTGTGTTGTTGTTGGTAGTTGTTTAATTGCTGTTTGGGGACCTAAATATCCCGAAGTATCTGTATTATAGGCAGACATTCCTGTATTGTCAGGAACACCTCCTGATACATTATTGTAATATATTAAAGTTGCGTAATCTGATGTGTCATCTCCATTTTTTCCTGATACATAGTAAAATCTTTCAGTACTTGAGTCATATACTCCATCTCCATTAACATCACAATCAAATGCATCTCCTGAAGTTAATGTTCCTGTTGTTCCTAAATTTCCATATGTTATTGTGTCTCCTGTCTTATATCCTGAACCTGAACAATAAAGACTTGAATCTGTTTGATTACAAACTTCTGTATGAAGAGTTGTTGCTCTTTTACATATTGGATGTACTACTGCTACTGCGCTTGATTCTGCTTGTTGGTATGCAAGACTAAAGTTTAAGTTAAGTGTTGCATCACTTGTAGGTAAATCAGCTGCTGTTATATCTTTTTTAAAGGCTACTCTTATTTTTAATGTTTCACTTTGATTAGACTTTAAAAGTTGTTTTTCAGCTAAAGCTGTTCCATCACTATATGTTACTATATAATCTAAATACTTTGCTTGCGCTGTAGTTAATCCTGTTTTTGATATTGTTGATACCATTGCATCTATTGTACCTTTATTTACTTCTTTTACAGTAAACTCATAAAAGTCTCCTGGATTAGTTAATTTTACTGAAAAGTTTACTGTAGTTTTAGCTGTATCTAATGTTGGTGCAGCTGTTGCTGTAACACTTCCACTAGTTACATTAATATCTTCCATATGAATATCCCATGATGCTTTATTAATAGTTGTTTGTCCATTAATATTTAGTGTTGCAGATAATGCTGCATATCCTATTCCTATTAATAAAGCTACTGCAAATATTAATAGTAAGTAGATTTGTGTTTTATTCTTTTTTATTTTCATACCCTACTCCTTTTATTTTGTTATATATTTATATTGTATCTCATCATCAATCTTTCTTCAATAAAAAAGAAGAAATTATTTTTCTCCAATTAAACTCAAACTAACTTTCTCCTTTTCTAAATTTATATCAATTACGTAACAATCAACTATATCTCCAACACTAAGTACATCACTTGGATGTTTTATATATTTATCAGTAAGTTTTGATATATGAGCAAGGCCATCATTATGAAGTCCAATATCAATAAACGCACCAAAATCAACAACATTTCTAACAGTACCTTGAAGCTTCATACCAAGTGTTAAGTCTTTTATATCCAAAATATCACTTTTTAAAATTGGTTGTGGAAAATCATCCCTTGGATCTAAATTGGGTTTTTTTAAAGATTTAACTACATCTTCAAGTGTATAAATATCAGTAGATAATTTGTCTTTATAAGATTCTAAATCAATTTTATCAAGTGCCTTAATTAATTCACTTGAACCAATATCTTCTATACTAAAGCCTAAATCATTTAAAATATAATTAGCAATATCATAACTTTCAGGATGAATTGCAGTTTTATCAAGTGGATTAATACCATCTACAACTCTTAAAAAACCAATTGCTTGTTCATATGCTTTATCAGATAAAATCTTTCTCTTTTTTATTTCCTCTCTTGATGTAATTTTTCCTATCTTTTCTCTATAATCAACTATCTTTTTTATTGTAGTCTTTGTAAGACCTGAAATATATTTTAATAATGAAGTTGATGCCGTATTTATATTTACACCAACATTGTTAACACATTTTTCAACAACAAAATCAAGTGATGTAGAAAGTTTTTTCTGTGATACATCATGTTGATATAAACCTACTCCAATCCCTTCTGGTGGAATTTTAACAAGTTCTGCAATTGGATCTTGAATTCTTCTACCAATACTAACAGCACTTCTTTTTTCTACTGCTAAATCAGGGAATTCTTCAATTGCTACTTTAGATGCACTATAAATTGATGCTCCAGCCTCAGAAACAATAGCATACTTACAATCTAAGCTGTATTCTTTTATCATTTCACTAACAAATTTTTCAGATTCACGTGATGCAGTACCATTACCAATTGCAATAATATCTACATTATATTTTTTTACTAAATCAACTATTGTTTTTTTATCTTTTTCTATTCTATCCTCACTATTATTTTTTAAAAATGGTTTAATTACTGTACTATCTAAATACATTCCATTCTTATCAACAACAGCAATCTTACATCCATTAACAAAACCGGGATCAAACGCAAGTACTACTTGTTCTTTCATTGGTGGAGTTAAAAGTAATGCTTCTAAGTTTTTACCAAAATTAGAAATAGCAGCTTCTTCACCTTTTTCAGTTAATAAAGCTCTAATTTCTCTTTCAATAGATGGTGCAATTAATCTTT
Organism: uncultured bacterium; assembly: GCA_905216155.1. Taxonomy (GTDB): domain Bacteria; phylum Bacillota_I; class Bacilli_A; order RF39; family UBA660; genus CAJMSU01. Next base: position 14,659 of record CAJMSU010000012.1, on the reverse strand, counting down.
TATAAGAATCATTAATAGCATCAATTACATAAGAACAAACAAAACTTTCTTTATTCTTTATAAGTTTTTTCTCTAAATATGAAATAATTTCATCTTTATTAACATCAATATTAACGCCTAAAACTTTTTCCTTTTCACCACGATTCAAAGCCAAAATACGATGAGGTTTAATATATTTAACTGCTTCACTATAATCATAATACATCTCATATATCTTATTATCATCAACTGCATTTTTCTTAATTTTAGAAACTACTACACCATTCTTATAAAAATAATTTCTAATATATTTACGATAACTAGCATTATCACTAATCCATTCTGCAATTATATATTTAGCACCCTGAATACACTCATCAAAATTCAAATTTTCCTTTTCATATTTTTTAACAATATCTTCTATTGTTCCATTAATTGGAAAACTCATAATAATCTTAGCCAAAGGTTCCAATCCATTATTAATAGCGTCAGTTGCTTTAGTTTTTTTCTTTTCCTTATATGGTCTATATAAATCTTCAACCTCAACTAATTTATTACAATTCATAATAGAATTTTTTAACTCATCAGTAAGTAATCCTTTCTCATCAATAAGTCTTATAACATCTTCTTTTCTTTTTAATAAATTTTCCTGATAAAGATAAACATCACCAATTTGTTTTATTGCCTCTTCTGAAAGTGCACCAGTTGCCTCTTTTCTATATCTAGCAATAAAAGGAATTGTATTACCATCATTTAAAAGTTCTAAAACTGTATTTACTTGTTTTTCTGTAATATTTAATTCCTTACTAATTTCTTTTATAATCATTTCATTCATTTTATACTTCTCCTTTATTTTGCACTATTATATTTTATCATATATAAATATTATTTCAAAAAAAATATTTAGAACTTTTCTAAATATTTAATAACCATATCTTAATATTTCAAAAGTAACATTATAAGAGACTGTATCTTTAATTGCATCTTCTTCACTAGGATACAATAAGTCAAATAAGAATGTTTTTCCAAATCCTATAGAGCCACCTCTATCCATTACTATTCCTGTAAAATTACCAACCTTAGAATTTTTTATTCTAACTATTGTACCAAATTTAATACTTCTATCGCCTGCAAGTATCCTAACTCTACCATACTTAGAATCATTATAATAAACATCACCATTACCTACATAACGACCATTTGATAAATATCCAGAACATCCCTTACAATTAGGTCCATATCCACTCATCTTACCAGTATAGGTATCTAAAACATCAGTATTAGAAGAAACATTGTTATTAACATTATCAACATTATTATTAACAACTTCTTCATTTTTTTGTACTTGATTCAAATTATTAGAAACTTCTCTTTTAGAAACATTTGTCTTTTCATCTTCTTCTTTAACAACTTCTTCTAAATCATCTTCAGAAGTATCATTAACTGTTTTTATATTCTCTTTTTTATTTAGCTTAAAATCACAACTATTCATTTGTTTAACACTAACAGTAGTTGAAATAACACTTACATCTTTTTTTGGATATGGGCTCATAATAAACGCCACTGGTATTAAAACTACAAGTAAACAATTTATAATATAAATAAAATATTTCATAATAAAACTCCTTGTACATATCATAATATCATATTTACAAAGAGTTTACAACACTTTACAAAATTTACCATTTATCACAACTGTAAAACATGTCAATTAATTTTTACTACAAGTATACCCAGATATCTTCATATTTTTCTCTATACTATCTATATTTTGACCTTTTTCAAAATTAGGATACATTCCTCCAGCTTCTAAGTAAGCAGTTGTAACTTTTTCTAAATCAATAGTTAAATAATTAATAGTTTGTAATTGTGTAAATTCATAACCATCTAAACTACAAGAAATATCAACACCATTCAATTTTTTAACTTGAGTTTTTAATACCTTACACTTATTATTAAAACTTTCTAATTTTTCTAAATCTTCCTTCTTATCACCAATAATTGAATATGAATATTTTAAAGAATTAAGTTTATTATTACTAAAGGAAAATTCACTTTCATATTTGTAACTAAACTCATCACTATCTTTATCCAAATAACATTTAAGTATACCAGATGACAAACTATTATCTATATTTTTATTATTAATTTTATTAAGAAAATCACTAATATTTGGTAAAAAATAAACAACAAGTAATATAAATATAAACATAATAATCATTAAAATATTTCTAGATTTGCCTCCACCATTATTATTTGGCGTATCTTCTTTATCCACAACTTTTCCTAATTCCTTCTTTTGTAAAATGTTTTTTTCCACAACTTCTGTTGATTTTTCTTCACTTTTATCACCTAAAGAATCATTAGGATATTCTATTTTATCAAACTTAGGAATATTAATTTCATATGCATTATCATCATCTAAAAGTTCAATATCATTAAAATCATCTTTCTTCATTATATAACCCCTTTATTTATATCTATTACAAGTATATCCTGAAGCTTTCATACTTTTTTCTACTTTATCTATATCCTCATTATATTTATAATTAGGATAAACACCACCAGCTTCCAAGTAAGCGGTTGTTACCTTATCTACATCAATTAAAGAATATCTTAATTCCTCTTCATTAATATTAACACCATTATTTAAACTACATCTAACACTAATTCCTTCTAAAGAATTAATATGTTCTCTTAAATTATTACAATTTTGATTTAATAATGATAACTCATCTGCATCAATTGTTTGATCTCCTTTAGTAGTTACTTTATAAGATAATTTCAAAAGCATATTATCCTTATATGTAAAAATACTCTCATATAAATAATCAAACTTTTTATCATACTTTCTCAAATTACATTCTAAAGTACCTGTTGTAATAACAGCACTATTTGCAAGTTCTCTTTCTGATTTTAACTTAGAAAAATAACTACTTATATTAGGTAAAAAATAAACCATTGCAAATATCGCAATAAAAAGGAATAATGTCATATAGTATTTAAAATTACTATTCTTTCTTCTTTCTTCCTTCATTAACTGTTTTTGTTTTTTTCTTTGTTCTTTCAATAACTGCTTTTGTTCCCTTAATTGTTTTTTTGTTAATTTATTATTAACAGAATTAGAAGTGGTATTAGAAACAGTATTAGTGTTGGGAACTTGATTAGTATTAACATTCTGATTTATATTATTAGGCATATTAGAACTATTAATTTGACTATTATAAATATTATTATTTTTGGAAACTGTGCCTAGTTTATTAGGACTTTGATTATTAACATTTTCTACTCCAACATTAGAAGAAGCATTTGATTTATATATTTTTTCTTCATTTTGATTAGTAACACTTGCAAGTGAAGCAAGTGCCATATTAAGTTCTGCTTCTTTTTGCATAATTTCTCTTTCAAGTTCCTCTTTGCTTTTCATAGTAGTTGTATTTAATCCATTAGCTTCTGCTTGTTTTCTTGCTTCAAGTTGTTCCAACGCTACCTGCTTAGCTCTTGCAAGTTGTTCAATCAAAGCTTGTTTGTCACCATGAACAACTCTAGAAACATCTTCTGATGTAATAACATCGCGACCAGTTAATGGTACACTTTGAACAACTTCATTTTTTTGTTTCACACTAACCACTCCTCATATATTTTTTACTATCGTAATTTATCAATAGATTCCTGAAAATTATCAGATAAAACAATATAACTTCCAGAAGTAACTATATCAGCATCCTTGCATTTACTTACAGTATTATCATTAACCCCACCATCTACATTTATAACTGCAGATTTCTTATATTCTTTTAAAAGTGTTCTTACTTCTTTTAATTTTTCCTTTGTAGAAGAAATAAATTCCTGCCCACCAAGACCAGGTTCAACACTCATAACAAGTATCAAATCTATAATAGGAAGATATGGTACTAGATCACTAACTGGCGTATTAGGACTAATCGCAAGTCCAGCCTTAATTCCATACTTTTTTATTAACTTTATCATCTTATCAATATCTTGCCCAATTTCTACATGAATAGTAATGTATTCTGTATTTAATTCAGCATAAAGAGGAATATACTTATCAGGATTTTTAACCATTAAATGAACATCTAATCTTTTATCAGTATATTTATAAATATTTCTCATTTCCCGAAATGGCATTGTCTTCTTTTTAACAAATTTACCATCCATTACATCTACATGAATAAAATCAACATCAGTATCATTCAACTTTTTTAAATCAACTGCCGGATTTTTGCAACTTAAAAATGATGCACTAACCTTCATTCTACTTCACATCCTCACCAATAAAATTCAAATAATTTAAATATCTACTTTCTAATATATTATTATCCAAAACATTCTTTTTTACTATACATTCTGCTTCTTTTTTATGCATACAATTCTTAAATGGACAAGGATATTTTCTAAACTCAACAAATGAATCTCTAATATCTTCTTTAGAAAAATCACTAAATTCTAAAGCAGAAAATCCAGGTGTATCCATAATCTTTCCACCAAAAAGTTTATACATAGAAACAACACGAGTTGTATGTCTTCCCCTACCAAGAGCAACTGACACCTCACCAACACCCAAATTCCATTCAGGATTAAGCTTATTAAGTAACGTACTTTTACCTGCTCCAGTCTGACCTGTAAAAACACTTGTCTTATTACAAATAAGTTTTTTAATAACATCAATATCACGATTAGAAACAACTTTATATCCTATTTTTTTATAATATTCTAAGATGGAATATATTTTATTTAATTCATAATCATCAAGTAAATCTTCTTTAGTAATACATATAATAGGTTCAACATGTGAAAGTTCCATCAAGCAAATTAATTTATCAAGTAAATTTAAAGAAAAGTCAGGAGTTTTTAAACTAGTAACTAAAAAAGCCTGATCAATATTACTAACCTTAGGTCTTTTAAACTCATTCTTTCTTGGTAGTACTTTTTCAATAACTAATTTATCTTTGTCGAAAAGAACATAGTCACCTACTAATGGTACAATATGTTCTCTTCTAAAGATACCTCTACATTTACATGGATAAACATTATTATCAAAATCAACATAATGTAAATCACTATTAATCTCTATTATCTGACCTTTCATATAACACCCCATTATCGTTAATTATTCACTTTTTTCATCTGTTTTTGTAGTTGATGATGAAGGAGATTGAGAAGGACTTGGTGATGGTGTTGGCTTTTCAACTGGCTTCTTAGCAACTACAACTTTTAAAGTAGTACCCTTTACTATAGGACTACCAGCAGCACGAGATTGACTTATAATTTTACCCTCATCATAAGCTGTTGTTTCTTGATAAGTTGTACTTATTGTTAATCCATACTTGCTACAAAAAGCTTCAGCATCATCTATACTCCAACCTTCACTATTCATATCTGGAAATTTATCTACTATATTAGGAATATATAAAGTAATAGAATCACCCTTTTTAACTTTTGATCCTTTTGCCAAAGATTGACCTATAATCTCTTGTTCATCATAATCCTTACTACTATCTGATGGCTCTTTCTTAGAAATATTAACTTCTAAACCATACTTAGTCTCTAAAAATGTTTGAATTTCTATATAATTTTTACCAGTATAATCATCTAATTTATAAGTTTTATCACCAATAGATTTATAAATTGTAACCTTTGTTCCTTTTTTAATATTACGACCTGCCTCTGGATTAGTTTTTACAACTTTATTCTTCTTAATTTTAGAAGAAGTTGTTGTTTTTATATCAGTATTAACATCTAATCCAACATCTTGTAATTTTTTCTCACAAGCACTAACTGTTAATTTAGTACAATCTGGAACAACTACTGTTTTCCTAGAAGTAACAGCAGGTACTATAAAGAAAATTGTTAAAAGTAAAAGTAATAATACTCCAAATACTACTGATAAAATAATTATAATCTTTTTCTTCTTTTTATCATCATTATCTTCTATCTTAGTTGCAACACTTTCTTCCTCTTCTTCTATATCCTCAAGTTTCTTTAAGTTTTTAGTACTTTCATTATCATTTTCAGGATATTTATATTTATAAGGTTCTTCATTAATTCTATCATCATCAAGCGCCGTTAATAAATCATCATGCATACTCTTAGCATCATCATATCTATTTTTTGGATTTTTAGCAGTTGATTTTAATATAATATTTTCTATACTTTGTGGAATAGATGGATTCTCTTCTCTTAAATCTGGAAGTGGATCCCTCATATGTTTAAGTGCTATTTCTACTGCATTTTCACCTCTAAATGGCAAACTTCCAGTCAATAATTCATAAAAGATAATTCCCATAGAGTATATATCACTTTTTATTGTACAACCTTTTCCACTAGCCTGTTCAGGAGGTAAATAATGAACACTACCCATTACTGAATTTGTTTGTGTAAGTTGAGTAGCATTAAGTGCCATAGCAATACCAAAATCAGTTATTTTAATTTGACCATCATCTTTTATCATAATATTTTGTGGTTTCAAATCCCTATGAATTATATAAGAGTTATGAGCATGTGCCATACCATCAGTAATTTGAAGCATAATGTCTATTGCTTCTGACAAAGTAAGACTACCACGTTTTTTTAATAACTGTTTTAAAGTTTTTCCCTCAACGTACTCCATAACTATATAATATATATTATCATCTTCACCAACATCATACATTTCAACAATATTTGGATGTGCTAAAGAGGAAGCAGACAAAGCCTCTCTTTGAAAACGCCTAACAAATTTTTCATCATTAGACAAATCCCCTCTTAGTATTTTAATTGCAACATTACGGTCTAATATAGTATCATATCCAAGGTATACATTAGCCATACCACCTTCACCAATAGATCTAATTATTTCATAACGACCATTTATTTTTTGCCCCTTTGTAATCATTATTCTCCACCTTCTTCACGTACTAAATAAGCAACCGAAATATTATCTGTACCACCCCTATTATTAGCCTTTTGTATTAGCTTAATAACTTTATCTTCAACATCAATATCTTCAAGTAATACTTTTTCTATTTGATCTTTATCAAGCATATTAGTAAGTCCATCACTAGAAAGTAGTACTTCACTTATATCCATATCACAATCAAAAACATCAACATCAACCTCTAACGCAGCACCAAGTGCCTTCATCAAAACATTTTTCTTAGGATGAACACTAGCTTCTTCTTTTGTAAGTTCACCTGCACTAACTAATAAATTAACAAGAGTATGATCATAAGTAACTTTATGCAAAACATTATCCTTCATTACAAAGCCACTTGAGTCCCCTACATTACCAAACAAAAGATAATCTTTTGTCAAAACTGCCATAACTAAAGTTGTACCCATTCCTTTACTTTCAGGATGAGTCTTTTCATGTTGAAAAATTAAAGTATTGATCTCATTAACTGCATCTCTAATCCAATTAACTGCATCAACTTTACTCATATTTAAAAATGTATCTTTAAAATGTTTTCCCAAATAACCAATAGCAATAGAAGATGCTACCTCACCAGCAGAATGTCCTCCCATTCCATCAGCAATCGCCATTAAATAATCATTATCATTATTTTTTATAATAATTACACTATCTTCATTATGATCTCTAACCTTACCGGGATCTGTTAAATAAAAAGATCTCATAATTCCTCCTTCTTACTTCTAAGTTGTCCACAAGCAGCACTAATTTTACTACCAAATTCTCGCCTTATTGTAACATTTATCCTATTTTTCTTTAGTATATCATAAAAGCGCATAATTTGAACAGTCTTACTTCTCATAAATTTTAAATTATTAGTAGCATTATATGGTATTAAATTAATATAACAATTCATTCCCTTAACAAGACAAGAAAGCTCTTCTGCACACGAATTAGTATCATTAATACCATCCAATAAAATATACTCAAAAGTAATTCTACGATTTGTCTTTTCAATATATTCCCTTAAAGCAGGCATTAAAACCTCTAATGGATAAACTTTATTAATAGGCATCAAAGAATTTCTAATTTCATTATTAGGGGCATGTAAAGAAATAGCCAAATTTACTTGTAAATCTAATTTTGAAAACTCAAGTATTTTAGGCACAACACCACAAGTAGAAACAGTAATATGTCTAGCTCCAATCGCAAGTCCCTTAGGATCGTTAATAATTTTTATAAAATCAACTAAATTATCATAATTATCAAAAGGTTCACCAATTCCCATCACAACAACATGACTAATCCTAGTTTTAATTTTCTCTTCTACTAATAATATTTGACTAACCATTTCATAAGTCTCTAAATTACGAACTTTTCGTCTTCTACCAGACTCACAAAATCTACATCCCATATTACAACCAACCTGACTAGATACACAAATACTATTTCCATAATCATGCCTCATCAAAACTGCTTCAATATGTTCCTTATCACTTAATTCAAATAAATATTTACAAACATCAGTATCAACTTCTTCACTAACAATTTTAATTTTTTCTACTTTAAAATCTTTTTTTACTTTCTCTAAAGTCTCTTTTTTTATATTAGTAACCTCATCTATTGAATTAATTCTTTTTTCATATAACCAAGAAAAAAGTTGATCTGCATGAAACTTTTTCGAACCAATCGATAAAAAATATTCCTCTAATTTTTTCTTAGTAACTCCATATATATTCATTAAATCACTCCAGTAAATATTATACTACATTTAAAAGAAAAAGAAAAAGATATTAACTAGGATTTTTAATATCTTCAACCTCATTAAAATTAGAATATTTTAATAAAACCTTACAACTATTACCAATACCCTTATATTTACAGTAACTATCTAAAGAAAAACTAATTTCATTAACTTGTTTTTCATCTTCTGCTTTTATAAAAATAGAATTAACTGCATCATCTAAATCTATATCTTGTTTATCTATTAACTTAACAAGTGATGTAGTACTAATATTATAATCATATGTCCTCATACCACTTTCATAATCTGTTTTAGATATAAGTGATGAAATTTTTAAAATATCAGTAATACTATCAACATCAATAAACTCTTTCATAATATAAGGATTATCTGCCTTTAACCATATATTATTAGTATTTTTTAAAAAATTATCACCATTTCTATAGTAGTTTTCACTATTTAAAGTAAATAATTCACTATTACCATTTCTATTACCCTCATATAAATAACTTTTATCATCTATATTTATATCATATTTAAAATGATAATTATTACCACTTATTTGGCTTAAACTAAAATCAAAATTATTATCTTCTTTATAATCATTAGAAGAAGTAACCGGATTAATTCTAGCCATAACAGCTAAAACAAAAAAGAAAACAAAATAGAATCCAAAAAATAAAACTGCCTTACCCTTGGGAGTCTTTAAAAACTCTATCATTTGTTTATAATCCATCTTTTTATTATTTCTATTCATTATTCAAACACCTTACCAATCAATTCTTCTTTTTTTATACCATTTAAATAACTACTAACTAACATTCTTTTTTTACCAAAAGGTTTTATATCTGTAATAACTATTTCACTGTTCTTTGTACAAATACCAATTCCATCCTTATATATTTTAACTATTTCACCATATTTTTTATCATTATAAATATTATTTTCTATTCGTGATGAATAAATCTTCATCTCTTTTCCATCTAATATAGCATTAGCACCAGGTACAGGACTAAGACCTCTTATTAAATTAAAAACTTCTCTACTTGTTTTAGAAAAATCAATATGTTCTTCTTCTCTTTTAATATTATAAGCATAAGTTACTTCATCTATATTTTGTTTAACTCTCTTATTAGTACCATCTATTATAGAAGGTAAAACTTCCAGTAATAAATCTTTTCCCATTAAACTAAGTCTATCATGTAAACTCTCTAAATTATCACTATCACTTATTTTTGTTTTCCTATACTCTATCATATCACCATTATCCATCTTTTGATCCATATACATAATGGTAATTCCCGTTTCCTTATAATCATCTATTATTGCTTTGTGAATTGGAGCACCACCACGAAGTTTTGGAAGTAATGAGGCATGAACATTAATACAACCAAGTCTAGGAAAATCAAGTAGTTCTTTAGGTATAATCTGACCATAAGCACAAGTTATTATAATATCTGGTTTTAAATTTATTATATCTTGATAATCACATCTTATATTAATAGGTTGAAAAACTTCTATATTATTAGAAAGTGCTACTTCTTTTATAGGTGTTGGTGTTAATATTTGTTTTCTACCAATCTTTTTATCAGGTTGACTAACAACACCAACAACATTATATCCACTATCTATTAAGCCCTTAAGTATTGGTACACAAAAATCTGGTGTTCCCATAAAAACTATTCTTATATCTTTCATATTATATCACCCAACAATCATTATTATAGTAATTATTACTCCTAAAGTTATAAGTAAAGCACCAATAACCATAATAAATGATACCTTACCATATTCATCAATTACTAAATCATCATCTTTTTGTTCATCAAATAAATTATCATCTTTAGAAGATATAAAATCACTATATCCATATAATTTAATCAATGAAATATCACTTTTATCTAAAGTCATATTACACTCTAAATTATTATATCTATTATTAAATATTTTCTCCATAATAGAATCAACATCTAAAGAACTATATATAATATTAGAAAAATCAACCGAATTATGTAAAAGTAAATTTCTCTTTACCATCATAATAACAGGATAAGAATTACTCTTATCAAGTAACTTCCATTCATCATTAAAAGCATCCCTAATAATTTTAGCATCTCTAGAACCAATATCCTGATTCAAAATTAGTTTATTTACATTTTTTAAACACATTTCATAATCATTTTTAAAATAACTAGATCTATTATTATCTCTAACATAATTATTACAAATAATATTATAAAAATAAATTGGACTAGAAATAGCATAATAATAAGCCATCATAAAACTATCTGTAAATGATACAAAATCTTTATCAAAATTTGTATCAACAACTGAAGGAATAATTTTATTAACATCCCTAAATTCATTATATATATTATTATATTTTTGAGGTATAAAACCATTCTCTTCAATATCAGATAAATACCTACTAGAAATAGCATGAAATAAATAACCATTATTTATATATTTATCATAAATAAATTTAAGTACATCATTATGCTTTTGATTATAATCTTTATAACCTAATTTTCTACAGCTAAATTTGTAAATTATCTTATTAAGACCAACATTAATATCAGATATATTATTAATTTTTCTAAAAAGTAAACCTACATCTACTATATAATCATCAAGTAAATATATATCATCTATAATAACACTATATTTATAAAAAGCATCAACCGCAACAAAAAGACTTTGAGTAAAAAGTGGAAATTGTAAATAATTAATAGATAATTCACTATCTTTTTTATTATACCTATTATTAGTACATACTTCTCTTAATAATTTTTTGACATCATCACGTCTTAAAATATCATTAAGCATAATTATCACCTTCCTACTTAACTTTAAGCCACATCATAAAATAGTAAATAGTTCCAAGCAAAGCTATAACAAACAATATTATAAGAATAGTTTTTACTAAGGGATTATTTCTATCTAAATATTGATCATCCTTACTCTTACTATGTTCTAATATATTATTGTAAGTATTCTTATTTCTTTCATTAACATCTAAATTTACATCTAAATTATTATCATCATTGTTAAATTCATTCATAATTAGCCTACCTTCTTCCTATATAATAACATATTTTAAGAAATCTGACTAGGATTAAAGTCAACATCTATTCTAACTTTTCTATCATCTTTATAATAACTAATAATCTTATTTATTACTAAATATAAATTATCTTCTTTTTTATATTTCAAAATAATACTATACCTATATATATTATTAACTTTAAATATATTACAAGGAGATGGACCAAGTATTGTAGTATAATTAAGATTTCTATCAAAAGAATTTTTTATCTTTACAGCTTGTCTAAATATATAGTCTGCATCCCTTCCACTTATCTTTATATAGCAAATATAATAGTATGGTGGATATTTTAGCATTTTTCTAATTTTCATTTCTTGATTATAAAATCCAATATAATCATGATTTTTTGTATAACCAATTGCATAATGTGAAGGATTAAAAGTTTGAATAATTACTTTTCCTTGTTTTTCACTTCTTCCACTTCTACCTGCAACTTGAGATAATAATGAAAAAGTATGTTCACTGCTTCTAAAATCTGGAATATTTAAAGTTGTATCTGCATTAATTACCCCAACCAAAGTAACATCAGGAAAATCAAGCCCTTTAGCAACCATCTGCGTTCCAAGTAAAATATCATATTCATGATTTTTAAATGCTTCAATCATCTTTGTATGAGCACCTTTTCTACTAGTTGTATCAATATCCATCCTTAAAACCTTTTTATCAGGAAATATTTTTAATAACTCCTCTTCTATTTTTTGAGTACCAACACCTAAATCAGTAATACCATCATCACCACAACTAGGACACCTATGATAAACTTTCTCTCCATAACCACAATAATGACATCTCATAGTATTACTAATTTTATGATAAGTAAGTGTAATATCACAATTAGGGCATTTAAAAGTATAACCACAATTCTTACAAGTAACAAAAGATGCATAACCACGTCTATTAAGTAATAAAATAACCTGCTCTCTTCTAGAAAGCTTTTCCGTCATTGAATTAATTAAAGAAGAAGAAAAATGTCCTATACTACTTCTTATTTCTTTATTCATATCAACAATTTTAACATCAGGGAGTCCCTTACCATTAACACGATTTGGTAAACTAAGTAATTTATAAACACCTCTTTTTGCTCTAGCATATGCTTCAAGTGTAGGTGTAGCACTTCCAAGTAATACTGGACAATTGTGATACTGTGCCCTTATTTTAGCAACATCAATAGCATGATATCTTGGATTAGAATCACTTTGTTTATAAGAATCACTATGTTCCTCATCAACAATAATAATCCCAATATTATCAATAGGCGCAAAAATAGCACTTCTAGCACCAATCACAATACTAGCCTCACCTCTTTGTATTCTCCTCCATTCATCATATTTTTCTCCATCAGAAAGTGCAGAATGAAGTGCTGCAATTTTAAGACCAAATACACTTTGAAAACGACTAACCATTTGAGGTGTTAAAGAAATTTCAGGAACAAGTACAATAGCAGTCTTTCCCTTTTTTAGCACCATATCTATTAATTTTATATAAACCTCTGTCTTTCCACTACCAGTAACACCATATAATAAATATGTGTAATACTTAGATAAATCTACTTGATCAACTACTTTTTGTTGATCATCAGTAAGATTCTTTATAGAAGAAGTAAAATTACTATAACTAACTCTATAATGTTCCTTTTTTAAAGGAGATAGCACTCCATTCTTAACTAGAGTATTTAAACTAGAAATAGATATATTTATTAAATCAGATCTATTAACTAAATCATTATTTTTAAAAAGGCTAATAATCTTTTTTTGTGTATCATTAAATTTATATGAAACATCTCTATTAATCTTATAATATGTATCATATTTTTTCGAAACCTTAACTCCATCCTTTGCCTTTAATGCCTTGGGAAGCATAACTTGATAACAACTAATCAATGTAGACAATGTATCATCTTGCATCTTCTTTCCTAAAAACATCAATTCCTTATTTAAAACAGGAAAATCATCTATTACCTCAATAACCTCTTTTAATAAAAAATCACTATCAACATTTTCTTTTATTTCTAATATAAATCCCTCTAATTGTTGTCTCCCAAATGGAACCTTTACCCTAACACCAAGCCTAATTTTAGGAATCATTAAAGAAGGTACTTTATAATCAAAAATTTTATCTACGCTTTTATTAGATAACTCAACTAAAACACCAACAATCATAAAAACACCTCCCAATCCAAATAATTAAAGAACAAAATTATTTGTTCTTTTTAATATCATCTATTTCTTTATCTGATAAACCAGTAGAATACTTAATTATATCTATATCAATATTATTTTCTAATAATTTTTTTACTATTTCTATATTTCTTTTTTTATAGCCTTGCTTAATTGCTTCTCTTACTTCTTTTTTTGCCTCTTCTATTGCATCTTCTCTTAACTCCCTTTTTATTGAATTCATTATCTTTCTATTATCTTCTTCTGCACTCATATATTCCTTAAATTTATATTCTGTATTTATCTTCTTTAGTGTTTCCATATATTTAGACACCACCTTATCCTTTGCTAGATTTTCTAACTCCTCTAACTGTAAATCTAACATCACTAAATATTTATTTTCCTCTATCTTCTTCTTATCTCCATTATACCAAAACTTCATATATCTATCCATATTTAATTCATATATTATAAAATTATTAACATAATTTTTTCCATCCTTATCCATCATTTTATATATTCTATTTAATTTATCATCTTTTAGCCCATAACTTAAATTAATCAGTATATACATAACATCTTCATTGTAGAATTAACCTCTATTTCTACCTTACCTATATTAGTATTCAAAAACACACATCCAAAAGTTAATGTGCCAAGACTATAACAAAAGAAAAATATTTCTACAAACAAAAGTTTTAATAAAACCAAAAGAAAAAATTAACCAAAAGTTAATTTCTCCCATAGTAATTTATTAAATTAAA
>CAJMSU010000011.1 GCA_905216155.1 uncultured bacterium | reverse complement strand
ATCCGAAAAGAAAGTGATTAAGAAAATAAAAAGTATATATTATATAAAAAAATTTTATATAAAACTTGATAATTTATATGTATTAGATAGATTAATTAAATAAATTACTTAATAAGAAAATGTATTTTCATGCATTTTTTTATTTTGTTTTTGTTAATTAGTGATTTGTATATATAATTTTTTTCTGTTATAGTTGATTAAATTTTGTTTATGGGAGGGGATTTTATAAAAACAGAAAATCAGTTTAATAAGTTTTATACTTGTAAATGGGATCGAGCCTTTAAAGAGGTTATGTTAAATGAAAAGAATAAGGATTTATTGAAAATTTTATTAGAGTCTATTTTAAAAGTAGAAATTAGTGAAATTGATATTAAAAATCAAGAAAGAAATAGTAGAAACATTTATATTGCTAGAAAACACTTAGATGCTATATTAAAGACAAATATTGGTACTATTGAAATAGAAGTTAATTCTAGTGATAAAAGTTATGTTCATCCAAGAAATATGGCTTATTTATGCGATATATATTCTCATCATACATTAATAGGACAAAATTATGATGATGATACATTATTTATTCAAATAAATTTAAGTTATGGTTTAAAAGATAATTCATTATTAAGATGCTATAAAATAAGGGATAAAGATAATAGTCTATATGTTAAAAATTTTGAAATTTACGAATTAAATATGGATAAATATAAAGAATTTTGGTATGATAATGACAAGAAGAAAATAGAGGATAATAAGTACTTGATCATGTTAGATTTAGAGCCTAAGGATTTAGTAAAATTATCTAAAAATGATAGGATGGTGGAGTCATTTATGAGAAATTTAGAAGAAGTAAATCAAGATCCAGAATTTAGAGAATATATGAGTGCAGAAGAGGATAACAGAAAAATTATGAATTCTTTAAAAAAGGAATATAAAGAAGAAGGTTTAAAGGAAGGTTCTTTAGAAAGATCTAAAACTATAGCTTTATCTATGATAAAAGAAGGTATAAATATAGAAACTATATCAAGATGTACAGGACTTAGTATAGAACGAATAAATAATATAAAAAAATAATAAGATTCACTAAATAAAAGTGAATCTTATTTATATTTATAATGTTTTGCTTTTTCCATGGAAATGTTAAGAAGTATTCCAACTATTAACATATAAGAAAGTAGGCTTGATCCTCCATAACTAACAAACGGAAGAGTAATTCCGGTAATTGGAAATAGACCAACTGTCATACCAATATTTTGAATTTGTTGAAATAGAAGCATACCAGTAATGCCTGCTACTATGTATTTGTCTTTATCAATGATTTTTCTTTTGGCAAGACTTATAATATTAATATCTAAATAAACTATAATACCAATTAAAAATAAAACTCCAAATAAGCCAAAGTTAGATGCAAAAACTGCAAATATAAAATCTGTTGAGGATTCTGGAAAATATATTGGTGTTTTGTTAAATCCATGTCCAAAAATACCTGCTGATCCGATTGCTGCTAATGCATTTTCAAGTTGTAGGCCAGATCCGGATTGCCAATCAAATATTCTATCAAGTCTATAATAAAATGATGTTCCAAATAAATTAATAAATGCATTTTCATTAAAAAAGTATAGCCCAAGAACAATAGATAGTATTAAAAATATAATTAAAAATAATATAACGAACCATCTGATTCTAATACCGGATAAAAACATCATACAGAAATATATTACAAAGTAAATTATAACGGCACCAGTATCTGGTTGTAAGAATGTAAGTATAGATGGTATTAATACAACAATTAGTGTTTTTAATATAAAAATTGCTTCATCTTTGATAGATGGGTCATTATAATCAATCCTAAATTCATGAATAAGAGTAGCGAGCATTAACATAATAAATATTTTCATAAATTCACTAGGTTGAAAACTACCAATTCCAGGTATTGTGTACCAACATCTACTATTATTAATTGGTTCTGCAAAAAATAAAAGACCAAGTAACAATATATTTCCAAGTATATATAAAATTTTAGTATGTCTATATAAATATTCATTTCTCATTCTAATTATAAATATAACTAATACAGAGCCTACTAGATACCAAATAACTTGTTTTAGTGCAAGATTACCTAAAGATTTTGATGTATATGTACTAGCACTATATATAGTAAAAACACTAATTAAAGCAAGTATACAAATGGGTATTAAAATTTTTAAATTTATTTTTTTATTCATAATACGTCTTCCTTTCTTATATATTATACCAAAAACATACAACTTTTATCATAAAAATCATAAAATATTTTAAGGAGAGAAATTATATGAAAAAATTACCAGAAATTTACAAAAATAATTTTACAAAAAAGATTAAAAATAATAGGGAAGTATGTTATTTAAGAAATGAGGATGTAATAAGTACTGCAAGTAATATTAGTATAGAGGAAGAGATTAATAATATCTTTAGTGGGATTGGTTATTCTTATAATATACCAGTAGAAATAGTAACTAATAAAAAGGTATATAATACTAGTTTAGTAGCTAAAACTAGGGAGAATGTAGTAACACTTGATAATGAAATAATTGCTATTGGGGATATTAAAAGTATAAAAAGATTAAAATAAAAAAGAAACCTTCAAAAAGAAGTGTTTCTTATTTTTTTGTAGTTAGCATAATTCTATATAAGTATCTGCTAAGCATTTTAAAGCTCCAACACATTCTAAGTTGATTGTAAAGAATTCACCAGTTGAAATATATCCATTTTCTGTTGTGGTAGAAGGTGCTAAAATTCTACAAGTACAGCAACATTCATCTAAGCTTTCAACTCTAAATACATTTGATGTAGCACCAGTTGTTCCATATTCAAAACTCCATGGTGTACCAGTGCAACAATTGTATAACATTATAGGTCTAGTATTGTAACAAATACTAGTGCAAGTAGGTCCTAAATATGGTTTATCACATCCAGTATGAGTATCATCATCATAATCTTGTCTTTGAAGCATTATTATTCTTCTAAGTATTTCAGAAAGACAAGAACATTCTCTTTCATCTTTTTTGCAGTCCATGAACTATCCTCCTTTCTATAAATTATCAACAACAGTATCACTAAAGCATTTTACAACACATATACACTTAGTATTAACAGTAGTATAACTATTAGTAGAAGTATAATCATTATTACTGGCATTATAATTAAGTGCTCTAAGTTTTACACAGTCATTAGATACATTTTCTACTCTAAATCTAGAGTATGTAACACCATCATTTTCAACGGTGAAAACCTCTCCATTTTTATTATATATACTTATAGGTCGACTATTATAACAAATACTGTTACGCACAGGTCCTAAAAATGGTTTATCACAACCTAAATCACAAAAATTATCATTGGTAGAGTTTTTTTGTAATAAATCTATAAATTTTAATAAGTTAGTAATACATCGATTTTGTTTCATACTATCCACCTCTTTATCTCTATCTAGTATAGAGTATTCAAAAGAATAAAAAATGTGTTTATAAACACCTATAAAACAGTATGATTAATTATTAAAAATTATTCATATCTTGTTTACAGTAAAAAAATGTAAAGAATGTTGACATTAAAATATATTTAGTTCATAATTGAATTATAAGAATATAGGAAGATATGTATGTTCTTATTAAAAGTTGATAAAAATAATATAGGAGGTGAACTAAATGGCAGAGATTCGTGTTGATTCACAAGCAATGGAACAATTTAAACAATCTTTCATAACAGCAGGGGAAGAATATAAAGCAAATTTAGTTAAATTAACAAACTTAATCAACGAAATTACAAAAGGAAATTTACAAGGTCCACCAGCAGATGATTTACTTAGAAAATTTGAAGAAAAAAGAGCAACTTTCAATAGTATTGCTCAATTAATTGATGATGGTGAACGTTATATGGGTGCTAAACAAACTGCATTCACAGATATGCTTGGTGAAATTAAAGGAAGTATGAAATAGTTTTGAAAGGAGAAATAAAGTATGCCTAGTATTATAGTAAAAAGTGAAGCTGCTAGAGAAAATGCCTCTCAAATTTTAAGTATAGTAAATACTATTACTGAAGATATGGCAACATTAGAAGCTCAAATTAAAAGACATATACCAGAAAATATTCAAACAAATTGGTCTGAGGCTTTAAGAACTGATTGGGAGAAACATTACTCAACTGATATTCCACAAACAATGGAAGCAATGAAACTTAGTGCAAGTAATGTTCAAACAGCTGTTGCAGAAGCAGAAGCTTATAGTAATCAAAAATAAAAAAGTGCATTGCTAAATGCAATGCATAGTAAATAAAAGAAGAGTTTCTTTTATTTACTATGCATAATAAAAAGGAGGAAATTGTATGGCAAATATTGATAGTGCTGCGAATCAATTGGATAATGTGCTAGGAGGCGCTCTATGTTATGAAGGAATAAATAAAGCTGAAGAATGGGTAAACAAAGCAGACAAATATATTAGCAAAAAAGATTATCAAGTAGAAGGCGATAGTGTACAATTTGCAGATAGATTATATCAAAATGTGTTACAAGAGACCAGAAGTATAAAAAAAGATGTAAAGACTTTATATGATGATATAAATTCACAAATAGCAAAAGATAAATCAGAATATTATAAAAATAGTCAATATAATAGGAAAATATAAGTAAAGGGAGTCTTTTTATGGCAAAAAAAACAATAACTATAATAGATCAAGAAAAAGTTTATCAGACAAAACAGTATTTAGAGAATTCAAAAGAGTATTATGATAATGCTATTACTGATTTGGGTGATGCTATGAAATATTTATCAGGATATGATAAACAAGATTTTTATTCTCGTGCGGCAAATTTAAAAAAGAGAACAGAAAATGTGTTAAAAATGGTTAAAGATTATATCAAAGAGTTAAATACTGCATATGAGGATTCAAAAAAGTTTAATGAAAATGATTATGATGTTAAAACTTGTGCAAAAATTATAGGAAAAAAAGAATGGCGTTATAATCATTGGTGTTTCCAACAAGTGCCAGGGTATAAGTATACAAAGAAAAAAACTGAGCCTAAAAATGATACTACAACAAACGATGATAAAGAAAAAGAAAAACAGCAAAAATTAAAAAGAAAAAAGAAATCAGCAAAGAATTCATTGGGAACTTATGGTAGTAATGTTTCGGGTGCGAGTTCAATAATTTCAGAATATAAGAAAAAAATTAATAATGCTAAAACTAAAAAACAAGTTGATAATTTATTAAAAGAAGCAAAAGAAAAAATTGCAAAACTAGGATCAAAGACTCCAAAAATACCAAAAGCTCCAGATAGTAATACGTCAACAAATAGTAACACTAGTAAAAAAACAGAAACAAAAGTACCACAAAATAAGAATAGTAATAAAACAACAAAAAGTACAAAGACACAAAAAACAATAAAAAAACAGGATAAATTATTGAAAAAATATTCAAAGCAATTGAAAAAATTGACTGCAGAAAATAAGGCTGCACAAAAGATTATAAAGAAGTATAAAAACGTGCAAAGATCTAGTGAAAAGAGATATAATGAGATAATAGCTGATAAAGAAAAACAAATTCAAACAGAAAAAGCTAATTCTCAAAAAGCTCAAGAAGAAATTAAAAATTCTTATGAACAAAAAATAACTGAGACTAATAATAAGGTGGATGAATTGACTAATAAGGTTAATACTTTGGAACAAGATAAGACAAATTTAACTAATGAAAATAATAATTTACAACAAGAAATAAATAAATCTAATGAAAATCAATTTACACAATCATCAAATACTAATACAAGTGGTAATAGTTCTTGGACAAAGCAAGCAAATACTGTACAATCAACTAATGAAGTAGAAAATACTGTGTCTGATGATCAACCTTCTTCTAGTATTAGTGATAATTCATCAACTAATAATACAACTGTTAGTGATACAACTACTAGTACAGTAGATGATACTGATACAACAACAGATGTTGATGATACTGAAAACACAGTAGTAATTGAGGATGATTCTGATACTAGTAATAGTAGTAGCACATCAAAAGGTGGAAGTAGTCCAATACCAGCAATACTTGGTGTGACAGCTGCTGGTGCTGCAACAGTTGCTGGAGTTAGATATATAAAAAATAAAAATAAATCAAGTGAATATGATAATGATGACGATAATGGTGCTTTTGAGGATGACTTTGATAATAATAATGATGATGATTCAGGTAGTGACGATACAACTTATGCTTATCAAGCTCCACAAAAAGAAGTATCATCAGAAAAATATAGAGCAGGTTCTATTAATAAACTTGTTTTAGATGACTCAAGTGATATAAATATTAGTGATTCATATGATGATGATAATGAAGACGAGGAATTAGAATAAGAAAGGGAGATAATATGGAAACACAAATTGATTTTTTACCAATAGGATCTGTTGTAAGACTTGAAGGTGGAAATAAAAGATTAATGATTACAGGTTATGCCCCAATGGCTGAAGAAGAACCTGAATATGTATATGATTATTGTGGATGCTTATATCCAGAGGGAGTTATTAGTTCTGAAGAAAATTATGTTTTTGATCATGAAGATATAGAAGAAGTATATTTTATAGGATATGAAGATGAAGAAAGTAAGGAATATAAAATAAAAGTAAATGAAACACTTTCAAAAATGTATGAAGATGATTCTGAAGAAGAACAGGTAGAGGAAGTAATAAAACCTTCAAAACCACTTATAGATATAGAGAGTTTGTAAAAACTCTTTCTTTTTTTTTTATAATATAGTATACTTATAGTGGTGAATAAAATGGAATATTTAATTATAGCAGTAGTGTTAATTATTGTTTTACTTGCAATTTTAAAAGCAACTAAAAAAGAAGCGAAACTTGATTTTAATAAATTAGTTGAACTTTTAGGTGGTAGAGAAAATATAATTGATACGGAAATAAATCTATCAAGATTTAAGGTTACTTTAAAAGATGTAACTAAAGCAAATAAAGAAGGAATTCAAAAATTAGGTGCTAAGGGTATTGTTGAAATTGATAATCAATTAAAAATAATACTTGGTCCTGAATCAAAACAATTAAAAAAATATATTGATGAATTGAAGTAGTGATACTTCTTTTTGCTAAAAAATATAGTATTTTTTGCGCATATTTTTATAAGATTTTTAATGTAATTGTAGCCTTTTACCGAGGTTTACAATTTTTTTATTTTGGTTTATATTCTCGTAAATTGATATAATTTCTTATATTTTATTTTTAAAAGTAGTAAATTAGTAATAAAATAAGATATTATATTATTTATACATCGTTTAAAATAAAGAAATTAAATTAAAAATCAAAGTTTTTCTTTTAAAAAGTGTCAAAATAATCTAAATTAATACACAAACTGACAAAAATCGACAATATAAAACTATATACTGATATTGGTGATTGATATGGACTTAATAAATGGTTTAATTACAAATTTAATTTATCTTTTATTTCCTTTAATGTTATATACTATATACATATCTTATATAATAACATTTAATGAGGATGAAAAGGATATATATCTTGATTTAGCTTTATTTACTTCTCTTATTTTAATGATGAGGTTTGCAAATAAAAATGAGATTTCTCAACTTATGCTTATGAATATTCCACTTTTAATAGCGTTTTTAAAAGATAAAAAATTGACGGCTTTAATTATATCTTTTTTATTAATATATTATCTTAGTATAAATCCAAAGATAGATATAAAATATACTTTTATAGAGTATTTATCATATTATATAATTTATCTTATTTTTGACTATAAAAAAATAGATAAGTCTAAATATATGAATTTGTTTATATCATTAAAAAGCTTTATGTTAGGTTTTTTTGTATTTTATCTTTTATTACCAAACAATAGTATAATAGTAAATATAATATACTTGATAAGTTTAGTACTTCTTTTTGTATTAGGTACTAATTTAATACTTTTCTTTATAAAAAAAGGTGATAGTATGATTGAACTTAGTACTATTATGAATAAGCTTAATAAGGAAAAAGCTTTAAAATTATCTTTATTTAAAATAACTCATGAAATAAAAAATCCTATTAGTGTTTGTAAGGGATATTTGGAAATGTTTGATTATAATGATGTAGAAAAATCTCGTAAATATTTACCAATTATAAAAGATGAGGTAAATAGAACTTTAAATGTTATTAATGATTTTTCTTTATACGGAAAAATAAGAATAGAAAAGGATATTGCTGATATAACGTTATTACTTGAAGATATAAAAGCAACTTATGAGTATTTATTAAATGAGGAAAAATTAAAGTTAAAGATAAATATACCTGATGAGGAAATTTATATAAATATTGATTATAATAGAATAAAACAGGTTCTTGTAAATGTAATAAAAAATGCAATAGAGGCAAAGCCTTTAGATAAGCCATTAATAATAACAATTGATTTAGTTAAGTTTAAAGATAGTGTTAAAATAATTATTACTGATAATGGTATTGGTATGGATAAGGATACAATAGATAAAATTTATAATATTTTTTATACTACAAAAGATAAGGGTACTGGTCTTGGTGTTGCTTTATCAAAAGAGATTATTGAACTTCATAATGGTTCTATAAATTATAAATCTAAGTTAAATTATGGTACAACGGTTACTATAAAACTTCCTATAAAATAAAAAAAGTCATAGGACTTTTTTTAATAGTAGAAATTATTACTAGTAGTATTAACTGGATATGGATAAGAGTATGGTACTGGATAAACTGGATAGATCATTCCACCTTGTCCTTGGCAGCAACCTTGATTATTTATTTGGTTATTATTTGCAATACCATAACCAAGTGCAGTACCTGCAAGTCCACCAACTACAAAAGGTGCCCAAAAAAATCTTTCATCTTCTGGATAAGTACCTGTTTGGTATGGATAAGTTCCATATGTTACACTACTATCATTTCTATACATAGGGCCAAAATTACTTGGCATAGTATAACTATTAGAGTACATAAATTTCCTCCTTTACTTTATATTATGAAATTAATAAGAATAGGTGCATGGGATAATAAAAATATAATTGTAAATGATAAATAATTCTAGAAAGAAGTAGTAAACTATGTTACAATAGTGCTGTTAAATAGAGAAAAAGAAGGTTATAGATATGGAAAGATTACAAAAAGTGATAGCTGAGGCTGGAATTACATCAAGAAGAAAGGCTGAGGAGTTAATTATAAAAGGACTTGTAAAAGTAAATGGAAAAGTGATAACAGAACTTGGTACAAAAGTATCTGATAATGATAAAATAGAAGTTAATGATGTGTTAATAGAAAAAGAAAAAAAAGAATATTACTTGTTAAATAAACCAAGGGGAGTAATTACATCAACAAGTGATGATAAAAATAGAAGGACAGTTGTTGATTTGATAAATACGTCTGCTAGAATTTATCCAGTGGGTAGACTTGATTATGATACTACTGGGTTATTGCTTTTAACAAATGATGGTGAATTTTCAAATATAATTATGCATCCTAAGAATGAAATAGATAAAGTGTATATGGCTAAACTTGAAGGCATTATTACAGTAGATGCTATAAATAGATTAAAACAAGGTGTAGAGTTTGAAGGCGTTATGTTAAAAGCATCTAAAGTTAAATTAAAGAAAGTAGATAAAGTAAATAATACTTGTATGGTACAAATTACTATTCATGATGGTAAAAATCATCAAGTTAAGAATATGTTTAAAATGGTAGGATATGAAGTAGAAAAATTAAAAAGGGAGCGCCTTGCATTTTTTACCCTTACAAATTTAAAATCAGGTGAATATAGAAAATTAACAAAAGAAGAAGTTGTTAAAGTATATAATTTGGGTAGATAATTAAATAGTTTTAAAAAATAAAGATGGTGATTATTCACCATCTTCTTCTATAGCACCAGTAGGGCAAGAATCAATTGCATCTCTTACTTCTTGTTCAATATCTTTAGAAATTTCATTAGTTTTTACTTCTGATAGGCCTTCATCATTAATTTCAAAAACATCTTCACAGATAGCAGCACATGCACCACAACCGATGCAAGCATCTTGATTAACTTTTACTTTCATATTAATTCTCCTTTACAGGAATAATTATACAAAATTTTTTTCTTTACGTAAAGAGAAATTCTTTATCTTTTGTTTTTACTATTGATATGATAGAATTATAGTAAGAAGGTGATTAGTGTGAGAA
This sequence comes from uncultured bacterium, assembly GCA_905216155.1. Classification (GTDB taxonomy): domain Bacteria; phylum Bacillota_I; class Bacilli_A; order RF39; family UBA660; genus CAJMSU01. The sequence goes on along the minus strand of CAJMSU010000011.1, from coordinate 40,999 downwards.
GTAGAATGGATCGTTATAAAAATGAGAATTTTTTAAAAGATTATTCAAGATCTGATAAAAATAAAGAACTATATAACAATCTAGGAAATAATAAAAGATATACTAACTTTACCGATGTTACAAATTCTAATGTCTTTGATATAGATGAAGCAAGAAAAAATAACCGTACAAGAGAAGGTTATCATAAAATGAAAGAGTATGGTGAAGTGATAGAAACACCAAAAGTAAAAAGAGAATTAGATGAATTTAATTATCTATATCAAGATCATGAAAATAGAGTTTATGATATAAATAGTGTTTTAAAAGAGGCTAAAAAGAATAGAATAGAAAAAGATGAATTGGAAGCTAAAAGAAAATTAAAAAATACAAATTATAATATTTTAGCAAGTCTTAATCCAGAAGAACTTGAAAAATATAGAAAAGAAAAACAAGAAAGAACAAAACCTGATGAAGAAGAATTAAGAGAATTAATAGATACTATAACTTCAAAAACATTAGCAGGCGAAATAGATCAAAAAACTAGTGTAGATTTACTTAGTGATTTAATGGCAACTAGTGTAATGGATAAGGTTAGTTTTCCAAAAGATGAATTAAAAGATGATGAAAAGCAAGAAGTAGAGGAAGATGATGAGTTAAATTTATCAAAAGAAATATTAGATAAAGATCAAATAGAAAATATTAAAAAAGTAAAAGATAAGGAAGAGAGTATTATGGAAGGCGCTGATAGCGACTTTTATACAAGAAGTATGGATTTATCTGATAAAGATTTTGATTTTGATGATGAGTTTGGTGAAAAAAAGGTTCCAATAGTAGTAAAGATAATATTAGTTTTAATATTACTTGCTATAATAGGAGTAACGGTATATTTTATTATGACAAAACTATAAGCACAAAACAGTGCTTTTTTTTGACAAAATATTTAAAAATAGAGAACTTTATGATATATTATATATAGTTTGGAGGTCTCATCATGAATTTGAAGTTTGCAGTTAATGACTATGTTTTGATATGGAATTTATTATTTCAAGCATCAGTGTCTGAAGAAATTCACAAATTAAAACAAAAATTATGGCTTAATTATAAGAATGAATATAATAAATTATATAAAGATAAGGAATTAATTTTAAATGATCCTAAAAATTTTATACCTAATGATGATACTATTTATAATATAGTTTTAGAAACAAAAGAGTATGAAAAATTAAAAAAAGAAACAGAAAAATATAGAAATACAATTTTAAAGTTATGGGATTCTAAAAAGAAGATGATAAGAAAAATATTAAAAGAAGACTTAAGAGTAGAAATAGATGATTATAATGTATTTATAGTACTTGATTCTTTGAATGTTGTAGATGCATATGATGCATCAGATAAAAAGGTAAATACTGTTATATTTGGTAAAAAAATAGATATAAATAATGAATGTAAGACATTAATTGAACTTATTTATTATATAGTAAAAAAAGATATAAAATATATATATAGAGAAAGTGATGTGGTAGTAAAGTCTATTGTAGAATTGGCTATTTTGAATGAATTACCAACATTACTTGATAATAGAAGTTATTATTTAACAGGAGATAGTAGACTTGATGATATTAAAAGACAAATATATCCATATTGGTTAATGTATTTAGGTGCTACTAGAGAGAAAATGTTAAGTTATATGATGAGAGATAAGATAGCTTTTGAGGTAGATAATTATACATATGAAAGGCAACTAAAAAAAGTTGATTTATTAGAATTTATTAATTTTTGTATTAGAAACAAAAGACATATAATAAAAAATAGTGAATTAGAACTTATTTAATGGGGTGTTAGGTATGGATGACAAGATAAAGATTTTACTTGATAAAATAAATATTGATAAAGATAATTATCAATATTTTTTCGATGCAAAAATTACAAAAATAAAAGTAAATTCTAAAACTAATGATTGGAATATTTTTATTGATAAGTGTGAATTATTACCATTAAATGTATTAGAAGAACTACTGGCTAAAAGACATTTATTAGATGAGGATGCTAATAGGATAGAGATAGTTTTTAATATAGAAAATCAAGATATAAATAGATATTTAGAATATTATCCATTTGTATTAAGACAGTTAAAAAATGAATTAAAAGTTTTAGAAATTTATGAAGATTGTATGAAGGTAAAAGATGGCTTTTTAACATTAATAGTATCAACTGAATCTGAAAAAGATAGATTATTAAGTTGTATTGAAAAAATTAATAAGATATATAAATTATTAGGATATAAGTTTAATATTGATATAGAGATACAAAGAGAAAATGATATTTTAGAGCAGATAAAAAAAGATTTAGAGGTGGATGCTAAAAAGATAGAAGTAAAACATGTTAATACTGAAAAGAAGGAAGAAGTAAAAAAAGATTATAAAAGAGTAAGAGAAAAAAAAGATCCTAATAGTGTAATTGGTAGAGCAATAAAAGATGATCCAATAAAAATAAAGACATTGTTAGGAGAAGACAATAATGTTGTAGTAGAAGCAGAAGTATTTGGTGTAGATTATTTTGAGTCAAGTAAAACAGATTTTAAAATTATTACATTAAAAATAACAGATTATTCAGATAGTATTTATTGTAAGGTTTTTGTACGAGATAAGGATGAATATAAAAGATTATGTGATGAGTTATCAGTTGGTTCTTGGTTTAAAATAAGAGGTTATACTAAAAATGATCAATATTCAAATGAATTAGTATTAAATGCTAGAGATATTATAAAAGTAGAGAAGACAAAAGAAGAAATAAAAGATGAGGCAATAGAGAAAAGAGTAGAACTTCATGCTCATACTAAAATGAGTCAGATGGATGGTTTAGCAGATGAAGTTGAATTAGTAAAACAAGCTATTAATTGGGGACATAAAGCAATAGCTATAACAGATCATAATGGTGTACAGTCTTTTCCACATGTGTTTAACTATATAACAGGATATAATAAAGGAAGAGATGATAAAGATAAATTTAAGGTATTGTATGGTACTGAGTTAACACTTATAGATGATAGTGTAGATATTGTAGTAAGACCAAATGATAAAAACATGTTAGAGCAGACTTATGTAGTATTTGATTTTGAAACAACTGGTTTTAATGCAGGTGGTGCTGATTCAATAATTGAAATAGGTGCTGTAAAAATATGTAATGGAGAAATAATTGATAAGTATGATGAATTAATTAATCCAGGAAGACCATTACCACAAAAAATAATAGATGTTACTAACATAACAGATGAGATGCTAGAAGGAAAAGATAATGAAGAAAATGCTATTAAGAGATTTATTGATTGGTATCAAGATTTACCAATGGTTGCTCATAATGCTAAATTTGATGTATCATTTCTGGAAATGGCCTATAAAAAATATAATTTAGGAACTTTTAAAAACCCTGTTATAGATACACTTGAATTATCAAGAACAATGGATAATAACTATGCAAGGCATTCATTATCAGCGTTAGTAAAAAGATATAATGTTCCATGGGATGAGTCAGCTCATCATAGAGGAGATTATGATGCTGAAGGTACTGCTTTAGTATTTCATAAAATGATGAAGAAATTATCAAACCTTAATATAGATAATATGAATGAGTTGGATAAACTTGTAAGTAGGGATGAAATACATAAATATGGTACAGCTTATCATGTAAATTTAATTGCTAAAAATAAAAGGGGTTTAAAAAATTTATTTAAATTAGTATCTCTTGCTAATACAACTTATCTTTATAAAACACCAAGAATTTTAAGAAGTGAGATAGATAGATTAAGAGAGGGATTATTAGTTGGAAGTGGTTGCTATTTAAGTGAGGTATTTACTTTAGCTAAGTCAAAGAGTGAGGATGAACTTTCTAATATAATAAGATTTTATGACTATGTTGAGGTTCAACCTATGGAATGCTATAATCATATGATTCAATCTGGAGATTTTGCTAATGAACAGGAATTAGCTGCTCATATAGAGAAAATAGTAAGGGTAACAGAAGAAGCTGGTAAAATAATAGTTGCAACAGGTGATGTACATCATATAAATAGGTCTGATAAAATCTATAGAGAAATAATTGTAAATCAAAAAGTACCTGGTGGAGGAAGACATCCACTTGCTAGAAATAATATTAAAGAAATTCCTTCTAATCATTTTAGGACAACAGAAGAGATGTTAGATAACTTTAAATTCTTGGGTTCTGATGTTGCTAAGAGAATAGTTATAGATAATACAAATAAGATAAAAGATATGGTAGATATTATAGAGGTTATAATTGATACTGGTGGAATTCCTTTTTCTCCAAGAGTAAAGAGTGATGATGGAAAAAGTTATTTGGATTGTCCAAGAGTTGTTACTGATTTGGTTTATACTAAAGCAAATGATTGGTATGGAATGCCAATACCTCATTATATAGAAGAGCGTATAGCAACAGAGTTATATGGAGATATAGTTTTAAAGACAATAGAGGAAAACTTACAAAAAGAAAATTTGGAAGATAAGATAGTTGAGGAAGAAAAATATAAGAGACTACATAGTGTTATTGTAGAGGGATTTGATTCTGTTAAGGATTTAATAAGAAAGTCAATTAAGGAAAAAGAAGAAAATTTAGAAGATGAGGAAGTAGAAGAAAAATTAAATAAACAATTAGGTGGAATCATAGGTGGAGGATTTGATCCTATTTATTTGATTGCTCAACGTTTAGTAAAGCACTCAAATGATGAGGGATATTTAGTTGGTTCTCGTGGATCAGTAGGATCAAGTTTTGTTGCTACTATGATGGGAATTACAGAGGTAAATCCATTACCGGCACATTATAGATGTGAGAAGTGTAAATTAAGTATATTTGATGATGTTGATGGTACTTCTCTTGGAGCAACGTATTCATCAGGATTTGATCTACCGGATAAGTTGTGCCCTAATTGTGGTATAGATATGATAAAAGATGGTCAGGATATGCCATTTGCTACTTTCTTAGGATTTAATGCTGATAAGGTTCCAGATATAGATTTGAATTTTTCGGATTTAAATCAGGCTAGTGCTCATGCATATACTAAGGTGTTGTTTGGTGAGGATAATGTTTATCGTGCTGGAACAATAGGTACAGTTGCTGAAAAAACAGCTTATGGTTTCGTTAAAGGATATATAGAAGATAAGGAACTTGGTGATGTTCGTAGTGCTGAGATTGAGCGTCTTGCTATGGGATGTACTGGTGTTAAAAGAACAACAGGTCAGCATCCAGGTGGAATTGTTGTTATTCCTGATTATATGGAAGTATATGACTTTACACCGTTCCAATATCCAGCAGAGGATATAAATGCTGAGTGGAGAACAACCCATTTTGATTATCATGCTATTGATCAATGTGTATTAAAACTTGATATTTTAGGACATTCAGATCCAACACAATTAAGACTTATTCAAAATTCATCTAAAACAGATATTATGAAGGTACCGATGGATGATAAAGAAACAATGAGTATATTTACATCTACAGATGCTCTTGGAGTTACAAAAGAAGAAATAAAATGTAATACGGGAACATTGGGTATACCGGAATTTGGAACACCTTTTACTATAAAATTAGTAGAAGATACAAAGCCAACAACTTTTGCCGAACTTATAAAAATATCAGGATTATCACATGGTACAGATGTATGGCTTGGTAATGCTCAAGAATTAATTCAAAAAAATATAGTTCCATTTAAAGAAACAATAGGCTGTCGTGATGATATTATGGTATATCTTATGTATAAAGGATTAGAGCCTATTAAAGCTTTTAAAATAATGGAGTTTGTTCGTAAAGGTAGAGCGTCAAAACCAAAAGATCATGAACAATGGTTGGAATATGAAAAGCTAATGAAAGATAGTAAAATACCTGAATGGTTTATAAATAGTTGTGCAAAAATCAAATACATGTTCCCAAAAGCTCATGCTGCAGCTTATGTAATTAGTGCTTTTAGAATTGCTTGGTACAAGGTTCATATGCCAGTACATTTTTATGCTTCTTGGTATTCATCAAAAGCTACTGATGTTGATGTTTTGGCTATGATAAAGGGTTATAATAGTATAAAAAATAGACTTGAAGATATAGAAGAAAAGGGTTATGAGGCTACTAATAAGGAAAATGGTCAAGCTGAAAGTTTAAAGGTTGCTTTAGAGGCAACAGCAAGAGGAATAAAATTTTTGAATGTTGATTTATATGAAAGTGAAGCAACAACATGGAAAGTAAAAAGTGATACGGAAATTTATCCACCATTTTCATCAATTGAAGGATTGGGTGGAACAGTTGCTGAAAACATTGTAAAAGAAAGAGATATTAAACCATTTTTAAGTAAAGAGGATGTTCAAACAAGAGGAAAAGTATCAAAGACATTAATAGATAGAATGAATGAGATGGGAATATTAAAAGATTTACCTGATTCTAATCAATTATCGTTATTTTAAGTTTATTGGTGAAGTATTAAAAGTTTTGATACTTCTTTTTTTCTAGATAAAATGATATATTAATGATGTAGGTGATTTTTATGAATTATACAATTTTAGTAAATAGAGATAATCCATTGAAAGATAGATATTTTAATTATGTAGAATTAGTAGAGTATGAAAATTATGAGAAAGAGAAAATAAGAGTAGAAAAGACTACTTTAAATGCTTATTTAAAACTAAAAGATTTTTTAGAGGATAATAATATTTTTATAGGAATTGATTCAGCATATAGAGATATAAAAGAGCAAGAGATGCTTATTGATTTTTATAGAGAAAAATATGGTGATGCATATATTTCTAATTATGTAGCACCAACAAAGGAATCAGAACATCATACAGGTCTCGCAATTGATTTGAGTATTAAAGTTAATAATAAATTTATATGTGATGAGGATGAATTATTAGAAAATGAAGATATATTTTTTAATATTCATAAATATCTTTATAAATTTGGCTTTATATTAAGATATCCAAAGAAAAAAGAGAAAATTACGGGTTATAATTATGAGCCATGGCATATTAGATATGTTGGTTTGGTACCGGCAAAAATAATTTATGAAAATAATTTAAGTTTAGAAGAATATTTATGTGATTATAGTGGTATTTTAGTTGTTAATAAAAAAAAGGGTGTTACATCACGTGATGTTGTTAATGAGGTGTCTAGGATTTTAGGAATTAAAAAGATAGGACATACAGGTACTTTGGATCCGTTAGCTAGGGGTGTTTTAGTATTAACTATTGGTAAGGCAACAAAGATTTCTGAATTATTAACTGCAACTTATAAAGAGTATGAGGCTGGAGTTTTGTTGGGTGTTAGAACAGATACTAGAGATATAACAGGAGAGGTAATTGATTCAAAACCAATAAGAGATGATATTGATATTGAAAAGGTGTTAAAGTCATATAAGAAGACATATATGCAAGAAGTGCCTATTTATTCAGCTGTTAAAGTAGCAGGAAAAAAACTTTATGAATATGCTAGGGGTAATGAAAATGTATCTTTACCAAAGAAAAAGGTGACAATAAAGGAAATAGAATTAATGTCATCTGATAGAAATACATTTATGTTTAAAGCAATGGTATCTAAAGGGTGCTACATAAGAAGTTTAATAGATGATATGGGACAAAGTATGGAAACTTTTGCTACTATGACAAAACTAACTAGGACAAAGCAAGGTAAGTTTAGTATAGATGATGCATATAAAATTAGTGATATAAAAAGTAATAATTATAAATTATTAAGTATAGAAGATGCACTTGATTATCCGGTAATAAATTTATCAAGTGATTTAGCTAGAAAAGTTAAAAATGGGGTAAGAGTTAAAAATACTTTTTCAATAAAGGACAAAGTAATTTTTAAATATAAAAATGAATTATTAGGTATTTATCAGGTAGATGATAATGATGATGAATTAAAAACATGGAAAAATTTTAAGACTAATTGAGGTAATTTATGAATAAAGATAATTTTAATGTAAACTGGGAATATATAGAAAAATTAATGAAAAAAGATAAACAATGTTATTATGATGTGAGTTTGATAATTGAGAAAATAAGAAATAATATCAAGTAAAATTTCTTCTAAATATAATTTATGGGACTTTTATTATCTATAAATGAATGAAAATATATGTTATAATTATTTATAGAGTATGGAGAGTAGATAGTATGAATGCTTTTTTAGATGCTATTAAAGAATTATTAAATAATAAAGAATTAGAATATATAGATACTAGTGATACTGATTATATTTCTTCTTGGAAAAGTTCTATAAAAATTCTTAATGATGAAGGATATGAACAATTTACTATTATGGATATAGTTAGTGATTTAGAGAATTCTAAATATTTAAAATACTATAATAATTATCTTAAAAGTGTTAATTATGATTTACTTTTAAATGGTAATATTCATGGAATACCACATATTGTACGTTCTTCAATTTACACTTTGATTATATGTTTATATGAGAAAGTTGATTTAGATTATTTAAATATTATTTTAGATTGTATATTTTATCATGATATAGGAAGAGTTAATGATATTGATGATATATATCATGGATATAGTGCAATAGAAAAAATATCTTTTTTAAAGAATAGATATTTAGATGATTCATTTGATATTATAAAATTTGTAATAACAAGTCATTGTGTTGATGATGATGAATTTGATAAAATGTTAGATTATTTTAAAATTAAAGATAAAAATTTAGCTTTAAAAATAGTAAATATTATAAAAGATGCTGATGCATTAGATAGAGTTAGAGAATATCCTTATTTAGATATTAGATATTTAAGGGTTGAATCAACTAAAAAAATGGTGGATTTTTCTTATAAAATTTTTAAAAATTTAAAATTGAATGGTTGTGTTTAAAATGATAAATGAAATATTTGATATAAGTAATTTTAATGTTTTTAGTGATGATGATAATTATTATTTTTTTAGATCACTTGAAGAAGTTGATATAGAATCAATTGATGAAAAAGATATTTTAGAAAATGGACATATAAAAAGATTAATAACTGATAGAGAGTTTTATGGAGAAACTACATTTAAAAAAGATGATCCATTGACATTAGAACAAATTATAGAGCATATTAAAATTAACTATAATAAGCATACAAATTGTATTTCTTTTTCAAGTAATGCTAATGTGGTATTGGATTATGGAAGAAATACTTTTAATGATAGGTATGTGATGTTAAAAGTACCAAAAAATGAAATTGGTCAAAGTGTTGTTAATGCAGGACAATATATTTTAGAAGAGATAAATAAAGTATTAGATGAATATTATAATAATTTAGATGATGAATTGACTAAGTATTTTTTTGATGCTATTGATAATGCTAAGACTGAAGAACAGTTTAATACTATAAAAGAGATGATAACTAAAGATTATGTTGATGAGACAAAAAATATATTTGTTAATGGTTTAGAAAAAGTGATTACATCTTCTAATTATGATGCATTAAATAGTAAACAAAATTTTTTAAAGAATAAAATTATTTTAAAAATGGATTTAATGAAAAAACCAGTGACAGAAAGAATTGGAAATAGATTCTTGGTAAATACAATGGGAATTGCTTTTTCATCTCTAGAGGTAATACATTATAATGATGTAGAAGACAATATAACCTATTTAAGTCCAGAAATAGTAGATATATTAAGTTTAATTCAACAAGTTCCTGAGAGTGATGAAATTATTGAGTTAAAAAGAGTATTATTAGATAAGATAAATAATAATAGTATAGAAATAAAAAGTTTTGATTTAGAAAAATATGATATTGAAAAATTTAGTGATAGTTTAACTCTTTTAAATATTTATAATTTAACAAAAGGAAATATAGATTATAAAAGTTCTGTTAATATTTATACGAAAGCATATACTTTAGCTAAATCAAGGCTTAGAAAAGAAAAAAGTTTAGATTTACTTAAAAATATATTAAATGATGATAAGTATGATGAAGTAATTGAATGTTTAAGAAATAATACTTATTGTATTGAGTCTAAAATTACAAATAAATTGTCAAATAATGATTCAATTAATTTAAGTGAATCTGTTAACTTACTTATTTCAAATAAAGAGATGAATATATTAAATTATATTAATAGTTTAGATATAGAACAAGTAGAAAATATATTGAATAATCCATTTGTTGAGTTAGAGAATTTTATTGAGGATAATTATACTGATTCATATATTACAGAAAATTGGTTTGCTAATAGTATTATTGATTTAATAGATTGGTCTTATTATGGAGTTTATGAAAATTTAAGTTTAGGACAAAGAGAATTATTAATAACAAAATTAAGAAATAATGATTTTTTAAGGGTTTATAGAAATTTAAATAAACAAAATTTAAGTGATGGAGAAATTGCTAATGCAATAATACTTAGTATTATTAGAAATACTGATGATATAGATATTCATGAAAGATTTACATTAGGGGAATTAGAAGAGTTTTTGGGCTGTAACAGGATAAAAGATACAGAAATAGAATTAAAGGCATATCAAAGACCAATATTTGAAGATATTATTAAGTCATATGAAGATAAAGATTATACGGCAGCAATAATGCCTACTGGAACAGGTAAAAGTTATGTGGCTTTATCTGTAATGCATTATTTTGAAAAAACGTTGAGTGAGTTAGAAGAAAATAAGCATGCCAAAATACTTTATTTAGCGCCTAATAATTATATTTTAAATCAATTAAAAGGAATAATTGCTAAAAATTATAGAACTAGTTTTTTAGAAAAAGATGAAGATATTGTAAAAAGAGTTTTTCCTAATTTAGCACCTTCAACATATTCATTTTTGAATTCTGGAAAAAATGCACAAGATTTGATAGATGATAATTATGATTTAGTTATTTTAGATGAACTTCATAGAACTGGTGCTAGTGAATGGGGCAAGCAATTGGATGAATTACTTGCTCATCAAAAAGCTAAAATATTAGGTATTACTGCAACACCGGAAAGAGATATGGATGGTAAAGAAATGTCAGAAGTATATGCTAAAAAATATGGATATACAGATGAAGAAATATTACTTAATAAACATCTTTCTGCAAATATGGATTTACTTGAGGCTATAGAATCAGGTATTATTAATAATCCTAAAGTAATTAATTGTGAATATTCTTTATTAAAAGATGGAAGTTTAGATGATTTAGAGTTAAAAATAGAAGATATAAAAGATGAAAACATAAAACAAGAAAAAAAGAATGAGTATGAAAAATTAAGAAGAGAAGTAGTAAATGCTGATGGAATAGATAAAATATTAAGAGATAATTTAAAGTCTGATGGTAAATATATTGTATTTATTCCTGTTACAAGAGGTAAAAATGGTGAATTTGTAAATACAGAATCTAATGAAGAAATGACTGGAACACAGGCACAAAGAATGATTAAGTCATATCAAAACTTAATGAATCAGTTCTTATTTTCTGGACAATATTTAGAGAAAAATAAAGAGCAATTATCAACAATTTATAATAAGTTAAATAGTAATAATAGTTTAAGTGGTGAGGAAATTAGTTATTTAAATAAAGAAAAAGATAATATTTTATTATTAACTAGACTACATATAAATAGTTGTCCAAGTTCATTACAAACATTATCTAATGATATGTCAAATAAGATTATTGAGCATATGAATTGGGAAGTATTACCGGATTCAAAAATTGCGTCTATATTAAATAAAAGGATGAAACATGAAGTAGAGTTATATAATATGTTATCTGATAATTCTAAAAGTCAAAACGATAGAAATTTGGCTAATTTTAATTCATCATTATCACCTAAAAAGAAATTTATGTTTGTTATGGATATGCTGAATGAAGGTGTTCATGTTGATAAAATAGATGGTATTATATGGTTTAGACCATTAGATGAGAACTCTAGAATATTATTTTTACAACAACTTGGAAGATGTATAAGTGCAGTAGGAAATAATAATGTAGATAGGATACCTACAATAATAGATTTAGTTAATAATACATTAAAAGTGAATATAACAAAGGATATAGATAAAGAAAAAGTTGATTTAGATAAGATAATTGAAATTTCTAAGTGGATAGATAAAAATGGATTTCCAAATGAAAATAGTAAAGATAAGGAATCAATTAGTAACTATAAAATATTAAGGAGAATAGCAAAACAATATAATAAGTATTTAGATAATAAGGTATTAGAAGAACAAAAATTAGAAAGAAAAAATATAATAAGAGAAATAATTAGTATTGGTAGTAACTATGATTTATGGAATTATAATTTTGTAGATTTTGATAAAAATTCTAAGATAAAAGAAAAAGAAGAAGAAGATAACTCTTATGATAATTTATCATCAATATTTGGTATAAAAGGAATAGCAAAAAAGTTTTCTGATTTGTATAAAAGTTTAACTCCATTAACTAGCTTAACTCCAGAAGAATATGTAGAACTAATAGGGGAATATTGTAAGGATTGTGAAGAATGGCCAGCACAGAGAGCAACTAAGGAAATAGAAAGCGTGAAAGGTTCATCTTTATATAATTGGTTAGCAAGGTCAGGATATACTAGAGGTACTAGCGATAAATTTAAATATGGAGAAGAGTTAAAAGAAAAGTTAGATGAATTAGCAAATAAATATGGATATAAACCTAAAAAGAGAATTAGATTAACTCCAGAAGAATATGTAGAACTAATAGGGAAATATTGTAAGGATTATGAATGGCCAGCATGTAACGCAACTAAGGAAATAGAAGACGTGAAAGGTTCATCTTTATATAGTTGGTTAGCAAGGTCAGGATATACTAGTGGTACTAGCGATAAATTTAAATATGGAGAAAAGTTAAAAGATGAGTTAGATGAATTAAATGAAATGTATTATAATAAAAAATATAATGATGCTAAGAGTGAATTTGATAGTGATAGTGATTTTGATAGGGTTGTTGGTAAAATAAAAAATAAGGAGAATAAAAATGGAAAACAAATACATTAATTTGATAAAAGAATTTAAAAAATTAGATGTAGAAGATAAAAAAGAAGAAATTTTATTGGAAATAAGTAAACTTTTACAATTGTTATATTATGAAAATAAGAAAATAGATGATTTAAATACTTGTCTTGGTGTTTTAAATAAATATTCTGATGATTCTTCATATTTTGATGTGTTATATACATATATTATTTCTTTGAAAGAGGAAAATGCTAAATTGATTGAAAAAATTGATATTATATAATTAAATTAAACTTAATTAATGTATGTTATTAAAAACTCTTTACAAATACTTAAAAATTTAGTATATTATATGTGCTTACCAAATTCCAGGTTAGGAGAATTTCCGACTTCTTACTTAGTTTTGGTGAATATTTAATGAAAGGAAGTGTTATTATGGCATTAGCTAAAGAAGAAAAAGCTAAAATCATAAAAGAATTTGCAAAAAATGAAAAAGATACTGGTTCAGCAGAAGTACAAATCGCTATTCTTACAAAAGAAATTAATGATTTGACTGAACATTTAAAAGTACATATTCACGATTATCATTCTCGTAGAGGACTTTTAAAGAAGGTTGGACAACGTAGAAGTATGCTAGAATATTTAAAGAAAAAAGATATTCAAGGATACCGTGAAGTAATTAAAAAATTAGGATTAAGAAAGTAGACACATCTTTTTAAGTGTCTATTTTTTTTAGAATTTGATATATTGAAATAAAAAAATTATAAATTAATAGTATGGTGATAAAATGAATAAGGATAAAGTTTTTGTTGGATATAATCAACAACTAGATAGATGTTTACTTTATGAAAAAAGTGAATGTTGCTATTTGGACTTGGAGACAGGTAAAAATTATCATGATTTTGAAATTTTAGATACTCCTCGTATAAGATATGATAATCTTGTAGATATTGCTTCTAATCAATCAAGATGGAAGATAAAAAAAGAATATCAAAAAGAGGAAAATGAGATTATTTCGTTGGAAGATATCTTTATTGGTAATGTACATCAAGTAACAGATGTGTTAAGATGTACTAGTAGGGGTACTAATATATTAAATTTTAGAATTGAACATGATTTAAAGACAGTACCAATTTTTTATGATAGATTATTACAAAGAGATGTTTTTTTAAATTATATTGATTTATTTACGGGAGAAAAATATAATGATGAGATGTTAATATCTAGAGGTAGTTTTTATGTACCGGATAAACGAAGTAATTTAAAACTATTTAATCAAGTATTTGGAGAGTGTTATACAACGTTACCTAAATATAAGGTTTTAGAAAAATATCAGGAAAAATATAACCTAAAAAATGTGTATAGAAAATATTAAGGAAAAGAGGTAAATTATGAAAAAGAAGACATATGAATTAAAGTTTCATGGAAGAAAACTTGTAGTAGAAGTGGGTGAACTTGCTAAACAAGCAGATGGGGCAGTATTAGTTAGATATAATGATACAGTAGTATTAACTGCAGCAGTAGTATCAAAAAATGTTAACTTATTATCTGATTTTTTTCCATTAACAGTAAATTATCAGGAAAAATTATATTCAGTAGGAAAGATTCCTGGTGGTTTTATAAAAAGAGAGGGACGTCCATCTGAAAATGCTACTTTAGCAGCTAGAATGATAGATAGACCTATGAGACCATTATTTCCAGAAGGTTTTAAAAATGAAGTTCAAATTATATCAACAGTTTTATCGGTTGATCAAGATTGTTCACCAGAGTTAACTGCTATGTTTGGTTCAAGTCTTGCTACATCTATTTCTAAAATACCATTTGATGGACCAATTGCTGGTGTTAAAGTTGGACGTGTAAATGAAAAATTTATTATTAATCCAACACCTGAAGAATTAGAAAAATCTGAGTTGGATTTAACAGTTGCAGGAACAAAAGATGCAATTAATATGGTTGAATCAAGTGCTAAAGAAGTATCTGAAGATGTTATGTTAGAGGCATTAATGTATGGTCATAAGGCAGTAAAAGAGTTAATAAAATTCCAAGATAAGATAATAAAAGATATTGGTGATGTAAAAATGGAATATGAAACTCTTACACCAGATGAAGAAATGATAGAGAGAATTAAGTCTTTAGCAACTAAAAAGATGGATAAAGCTCTTCGTATAAAAGATAAGTTAAAAAAATATGCTGCAATTGATGCTGTTAAGGAAGAGGTAATTAACTTATATACAGAAGAAAATGAAGATAATATGAAAGAGTTAGAGTTAAAAGAGTTACTAGTAAAAGTAAATATGGTATTATCTGATATTGAATATAATTTATTTAGAAGTATTGTTGTTAAAGAGAAAAAACGTGCTGATGGAAGAAAAATGGATGAGATTAGAAAACTTTCAACAGATATTGATTTACTTCCAAGAACACATGGTTCAGCTTTATTTACTAGAGGTGAGACACAGGCTTTATCAGTTACAACATTAGGGGCTTTAGGGGAACATCAAATTTTAGATGGATTAGGACTTGAGGATCAAAAAAGATTTATGCTACATTATAACTTTCCTCAATTTTCAGTAGGAGAAACAGGAAGATATGGAGCACCAGGAAGAAGAGAAATTGGACATGGTGCATTAGGAGAAAAGGCATTACTTCAAGTTATTCCTAGTGAAGAAGAATTTCCATATACTATTCGTGTAGTATCAGAAATATTAGAATCAAATGGGTCTTCATCACAAGCTAGTATTTGTGCTGGTTGCATGTCACTTATGGCTGCTGGTGTACCAATTAAAGCTCCAGTTGCAGGAATAGCTATGGGATTAATTACACATGAAGATGATTATACAATTTTAACAGATATTCAAGGTATGGAAGATCATTTAGGTGATATGGACTTTAAAGTTGCTGGAACAAGTAATGGTATTACAGCATTACAAATGGATATTAAAATAAAAGGTATAACAGAAGAAATATTAAAAGAGTCACTTGCTCAAGCAAAGAAAGCCCGTCTTGAAATATTAAAGGTAATTACAAAACAAATAAAAGAACCTAGAAAAGAAGTTTCTAAATATGCACCAAAAATGGTTACATTTAATATTGATCCATTAAAGATAAAAGAAGTAATTGGACGTGGTGGAGAAATGATCACTAAAATTATTTGTGAGGCTTCAAATGTTCAAGATGTAAATAATATTAATGCTGTTAAGGTTGATTTAGAAGACGACGGTAGAGTAATTATTTATCATACAGATCAAGATGTTATTGATAAAACAAGACAAATGATTGAAGATGTTGTAAAAGAAGTAGAAGTTGGTAAAATTTATAATGCTAAGGTTGTAAAAGTTGAGGACTTTGGATGTTTTGTTGAAATATGGCCAGGTTGTGAAGGATTAGTACATATATCTCAACTTGCTAATGAGAGAGTAGAAAAAACAACTGATGTTGTGTCAGTTGGTGATGAAATATTAGTAAAAGCACTTGGACCAGATAAAAAAGGAAGACAAAACTTTTCAAGAAAAGATGCCTTACCAAAACAACAAAAGAAGAAAAAGATAGAAAAATAATTAATATGAGAATCATCTTGTTTTATGGATGGTTCTTTTGTTTTGTTGAAAAATTTTAAATATATGATATAATATGTGATTAATTGAAAGGGATTTTTATGAGTAGAAATAATAGGAAAAGGTATGCAAATCAAGTAAAAATTAATAATACAAATGAGAGAATAAGATGGTATAAGGCTATTAAGGGGTTAATGAAGAATAAAAAATTATCACAGGCCTTAACTGAGATAGAAGAATATGTGGAGATGTATCCAGATGATATATTTGGTAGATTATTATATGGAAATATTTTGATGAATTTAGGATATACTGATCAAGCAAAGAAAATATATGAATATTTAGTAGAAATAGAAGCTAAAAATATGTATTCAGCTCTTTATTATATGGCTTGTATTGAAAGAGGACAAAATAATAATGATAAAGCAGAAAAACTACTTTATAAAGTAATAGAGGAAAGTCCATATGATGAAGATTTTGCAAAACTTGAATTAGCATCTATGGAAAATGAAAAGGGTAATTTAAAGAAAGTAGAGAAAATCGTTAAAACAATTAGTAAGGAACATGAGGGATATAAATATTTAGAGCTTGTTAAAATAAGATTAAATCAAAATAGGCCATTAGAGGCATTTGAATTATTAACTAGAATAAAAGAATCTGATAATAAAATTTTTAATAGAAAATTATTACTTGAAAAAGGTAGAGTAAATGAGGCTTTAGGTGATTATGATGATGCTAAGAGGTGCTTTGATGAAGTGTTAAAAGGTCCTAGAAATGGTGTTTATTATATGGCTTTGGTATCAATTGCTAAAATAGATGTAAATATGGGAAATAATAAAGAAGCAATAAATATTTGTAATAATATAAAGGGTTTAAATAAAAACTTGGATACAGACATATATCAAATAATGGGTAATATTTATGAAAAAGTAGATGATTATGATAAAGCAAGAAAGTATTATTTAAAAAATGTAGATTCTATAAAAAGTTATAAAAAAGATAAAGCTTTATTTTCATTGGGACAATTAGAATATAAATTGGATAATTATGATAAGGCATTAGAATATTTTAAAAAGATTAGTTATAATGGATCATATTTAAGAGGAGCATTATTTAATATAGTTCATGTACAAATAAGAAAAAAAGATTATAAAATGGCAAGTATTCAATTAGAAAAAATAAAAAATAATTATAGTTATTTAATTAATGATTTGGAAGAGTATAGAAAATTAAGAATATTATTGGATAAGAAGTTAAATAGAAAACAGATGATTACTACAAACTTAAGTTATGGTGAGAGACAATATACTAATTATTCAGTTAAAGATGCAATTGATCATATAAAATGTGAACATATTTCTAATGAAAGTAGGGTTAAATCAAACTTTTATGATTGGGTTGATGTATCGGAATTGATAAAAAGTATTAAAAGTAAGTTAACAAGAAAAAATTTATACTATAGGGATTTAAGTGATATTTATATTATAGATTATAATGATATTGGAATAACAGAAAATAATGAAGTTGCTAATGCTATAAAAGTAGTAACAATACCAAATACTTTAGATATAATTACTATGTATCCGGTAAATAAACAAGTTTATAAGAAAGAGATAGTTGAAAAGAGTCATCCTAAGACAAAAAGATTATCTCAAATAGAAAAATTTAATAAAAAATATAATTTGAAATAAGTCAAGTAAAAATGACTTATTTTTTTGTAAAAAAGTGTAAAAATTGTAATTTTTTTTCTAGGCCTATTTACTTTTTATGAATATTTATGTAATATATAAATAACCAGTGGTATTTGGTGGTGAAAAGTGGGGGATGCATATGTTCATGGGTGAATATCATCATTCTATTGATGATAAAGGCAGAATGATAATACCTTCTAAGTTTCGTGAAGAATTAGGTGATAAGTTTATTATTACTCGTGGTATTGAAAATTGTCTATTTGTTTATCCAGTTAAGAATTGGGAACAGATTGTTGCAAAACTTGAAAGCCTTCCTTTCACCAAAAAAGATGCTAGAAATTTTACTCGTTTCTTTTTATCAGGTGCTACTGTAGCAGAATTTGATAAGCAGGGCCGTATAAATATTACCTCCCCATTAATCTCTTATGCCAATATAGAAAAAGAATGTGTAATTATTGGTACAGGAGATAGGTTAGAAATATGGTCAAGTGCTAATTGGAATAATTTCTTTGATTCTGCTAAAGACAACATGTCCGATATAGCCGAAAATCTATTTAATGAAAGTGTTGATATTTAATGGAAAAGCATATAAGTGTTTTATTAGAAGAAACAATAGACTCACTAAACTTGAAAGATAGTAGTGTTATAGTAGATTGTACATTAGGTTATGGTGGACACAGTAGTTACATCTTGTCTAGAATAAAACAGGGGTTTTTATTCGCCTTTGACCAAGATAGTGAAGCAATTCGGCATAGTGCCAATCGATTAAAAAAGATTGGTACTAACTTCACTATTATTAAAAGTAACTTTTCTAATTTAAAGGAAGAGTTAGAAAAATTAGATGTCAAAGAAGTAGATGGATTTTTATTTGATTTAGGAGTTTCATCACCACAATTAGATGAAGATGAAAGAGGATTTTCATATCATAATGATGCAAAACTTGATATGAGAATGGATAGAGATAATCCTATATCAGCATATGATATTGTTAATAACTATTCTAAAGAAGAACTTACTAATATTTTTTATAAGTATGGAGAGGATAAATTTTCAAGAAATATTGCTAAAAAAATAGTTGAAGCAAGACAGGAAAAGAAAATAGAGACTACTTTAGAATTAGTTGATATTATAAAAAGTGCTGTTCCTATGAAATTTAGGAAGGACAAACATCCAGCTAGACAAATATTTCAAGCTATACGAATTGAGGTAAATCATGAGTTAGATGTTATAGAGCCAGCACTAGAACAAGCTCTATCTTTACTAAAGGTAGGAGGAAGAGTATCAGTAATTACTTTTCATTCTTTGGAAGATAGAATTGTTAAGAAATTTTTTAAAGAAAAAACTAAGATTGATCCAAAAGTTAAGGGACTTCCTAATATACCAGATGAATTTTTACCAGATTTTAAATTAGTTTGTTCTATTACTCCTTCAAAGGAAGAATTAGAGGTAAATAAGAGAGCAAGAAGTGCTAGACTAAGGGTAATAGAGAGAATAAAATAAAGGAGATACTGATTATGAGAAAAGTAAAAAAGAGAGTTAAAATATCAAGATTTGAAAAACTAATATACACATTAGCTATCTTTTTATTGGTTATTTCTCCTGTATCAATAGTATTTTCTAAAGCGACATTGGCTAATATAAATTATCAAGTAGAAAAACAAAAACAAAAAATAGATGAGCAAGAGAAAACAAATGATAGTTTATCTATGACTATTAATGAACTTGCATCCCTTACTAAAATTCAAGAAGTTGCAGAATCTCAAGGCTTGAGCTATAATAATAGTAACATAAAGACAGTAACTGAAGACAAATAGGACGTGGTTAAATTGAAAAAGAAGAGAAATAAAGTAAAATATTCAAAAATTGTTATACTTGTTTCTCTTCTTTTATTTGTCTTTATAATTTTAAGAGCGCTACAACTTGCTTTATCACCAGAAGTAGATGGTATTAACTTAAAGAAATTGGCTAGTAAAAGAACAACTAAAACAGAAAAATTACCAGCACAAAGAGGTAGTATTTATTCATATAATTTAGATGTTTTAGCTCAAAATGTTTCATCATATAAATTAATTGCTTATTTAGATTCTAAGAGAACAACTAATAAGAAAAATCCTCAACATGTAGTAGATAAGGAAAAAACAGCTAAGTTATTGGCACCTATATTGGGGATGAGTGAAGAGGAGATATTAAATAAATTAAATAAAGATGCTTATCAAACAGAATTTGGTAGTAAGGGAAAAGGACTTAATGAACTTACTAAAAATAAGATAGAAGAGTTAGAATTGCCAGGACTTGATTTTATAGAAAGTTATAAAAGATATTATCCAAAAGGGGATTTTGCTTCATATACAATAGGGTATGCTAAAACGGAAACTAATGATGAAGAAAATTCAGAGAACATAGTAGGAGAGATGGGAATTGAAAAATATTATGATAAGATACTAAAGGGTGAAGATGGTTATGTTACATACCAAAAAGATTTAAAGGGATATAAAATAGCAGATACTAATGAGGTAAGAAAAGATGCAACTCAAGGAAAAGATATATATTTAACGATTGATAGTAATATTCAATTTTTTGTGGAACAAGCTCTTACAACTGCTAAAAACACATATGGTTTCGAATGGTTTCATATAACTATTTTAAATGCTAAGACAGGTGCAGTTTTAGCAACAGCAACGTCACCATCTTTTGATCCAAATACTAAAAATATTACTAATTATTTGGATTACATGGTTTCTTCTCCATATGAACCAGGGTCTACTATGAAAACATTTACTTATATGGCAGCAATGGAAAATGGTGTGTATAATGGATCAGAAACATATAAATCTGGTGTTTATCAGGCATCGGATGGTACAGAAATTGGAGATTGGAATCGTAATGGTTGGGGTACAATAACTTATGATAAAGGTTACGCGATGAGTAGTAACGTAGGAGTAATTAATTTAATTAATAGACATATGAGTAGTATAATGCTTAGGAAATATTTTAAAAAATTAGGTTTTGGTAGAAAAACAGGAATATCACTTCCTAATGAAGATGCAGGAAGTTTAAACTTTAAGTATGAAACAGAAATATATAATGCTGGATTTGGACAAGGTATTACAACAACTCCAATTCAAAATGTAAAAGCTCTAACACCACTTACTAATGATGGTATATTATTGTCACCATATATAGTAGAAAAGATAGTTGATCCAGATACTAAAGAAGTTATATTAAAAAATAAGAGAACAGAAGTAGAAAGGGTAGCCTCAACACAAACTGTTCAGAAAATGATTCAATTAATGGATGACTGTGTAAATGGTGTAGGTAATACAGGATCTGGTTATAGAATTGATTCAGGTCAATTAATTGGAAAAACAGGAACAGCTCAGATTGCTAAAGAAAATGGTTCTGGTTATCAAGAGGGAACAGAAAATGTAATTTCTTCTTTTGCTGGTATTTATCCAAAAAATGATCCACAAATAATTATTTATGCATCAGTAAAGAAACCTACTAATGGTAGTCAAAAACCAATATCAAATGCTGTTAAAGAAATTGTTAATAATATCTCTAAATATTATGGAAATGAGGAAGAAAATACTAACAAAGTAGTTGTAAAAGATTATAAGTTACCAAGTTTTGTCAATAAAAAACTTGAAACTGTAAAAAATACATTATCTATGAATGGTATTAATTATCAAGTTATAGGTAATGGTGATAAAGTAATTAAACAATATCCTGAAAAAAAGGAAGTAATAACTAATAAAGATACGGTATATTTAATAACTAATGGTAATGTAGAGGTACCATCGGTTATAAATTTATCATCAAAAGTTGCTAAAAACATATTAGAATTGTTAGGAATAAAGGTAAATTTAGATGGTGTAGGTTATGTAGTAGAGCAGTCAGTGCCAGAGTCTACTCAAATAACTGATAATATGGAAATAACTTTAAAGTTAAGTCCCAAGTTTAGTTAGGTGAAATATGAAAAAGATATTTATAATTTTAGAAGTAGTAATAATTTTAGCTGTTGTTGTTATTGGTGGTATTGTTCAATATAAAAAATATCAAAATGATTTAGGTAGTAGTGTTAGGCTTTTTACATACAAAAACTATAAAACCGCAGTAAGATTAAAAAATAGTAATATAGATGTTATTGTTTTAATTAATAAAAAGAATGAAATATCTAATTTAGTATTTTTAACAAATAATTCAAAAGTTTTGTATAATAAAAATATAGAAGGTAATAAATTAGAAGTTGGAGTAGAAAAAATTATAAAGATATTACAAGATATGTCATATATAGATGATGATCTTGTTATAATAAATTATAAGGATGAGAATGTATTTAAAAGAATAGTTTCAATTATAGATAAATCTTTACAGGATAAAAATATTGTTATTAAGATAGAAAAAAAACAAAAAAGTATTCAAAGTTTAGCGAGTGAATTTAATTTATCAGTAGATAAAGAAGATAAAATATTATCAGAGGTTTATTATAATAAAAATTTAATAAATGATTTTATTCAGGAAGAAGATAAAAAAGAAATTTCAAATGATAATAAAAATATAAATATAAATTATCAAGAATATACTGATGTAGTTTATAAAAAACTTTTAAGTTATAAGGATCAAAATGGTATAGTAAATCAGGATATAAGTAGTAAAATTGATATTTCTAAAATACCAGTTGATATAGATAAGAACATTTATCCAGAACAAGATAGTTGGTACTATATAAAAAATGGTAATATTTATGCATATATAAAAGTTAAAATAGAGGGAAAAATAAAAGATTTCTGCTATAATGGTAGTATAGATAATGTAGAAGAAGGTGTATGTAATGAGAGCTAAATTAAAAACAAAAAATATAATTATAATAATATTATGTATAACAATTATATTAATGGGAATAGGTTTTAGTATTATGTCAGTGGATTTAAATAAATATACTAAGAATAAGCAGTTTGATGTGTCTATTAGAAATGTGGTAAAAGGAACAACAACTGGTAATAAGACGAATCCTATATCGGCATACAAATTATTAGATAATAATAAGACTGTAAAATTTACTTTTTCTCTAAGTGATATAACTGATTCTATAAATTATAAGGTTACTATAAAAAATAATGGTAATATAGATGCTAAAATAGATAATATAGTATTTTCTAATAATTATAATCAAGATTTAGTAGAGGTAAAAAATAATAATTTAAAAGGTAAGGTTTTAAAAAAGGGAGAGGAAGATAATTTGAATATAGAAATTGTTTCTAAAAAGGCGCAAACACAGTCACCATATAGTTTTACTGTAAGTATATTGAGTTCAAGTGTTAATTAGGAGGGGTATATGAAAAAGACAAAAAAGAAGAAGAAACGTGAAAAAATAAAAACATCAGAAAAGTTTTTATTAGCTATATTTATTTTACTTATTTTTGTTGTTTTAGTACTTTCAGTTATGATAGTAAATAAAAAAAATGAAATTAACTCTAATAATATAGAAATAAATCTAAGTGATAAAGATAATATTGTTAAAAAAATAGATATTTCTGATATTGGTAAAAAAGAGGTAAGGGAATATAAATTAGTAATAAGTAATAAAACAAAGACTAATAATTATAATTTATCATTAAAATTAAAAAATTCTGATAATTACTTAATAAAAGTATTTAAGGAAGGTAGTAAAAATAATTTATTAGGAGATGATATATCTATTGATAATATTTCTTTAAAGGATAAATCTAAGTATATTATTATAATTAGAAAGATAGATAGTAAAGTAAATAGTAAAACGTTAGATATATCAATTAATAAATAATATATGAATTTATGGATAGTAGATTCATATTTTTTTAGGCAAAACTTCTGAAAATATTGTATAATATAAAAGGAAATGAGGTAAATATGATAAAATTAGTAAAAAGAGTAGAAGATGCTAGTTATATAACACATAATGGTACAATGCATGCTGATGAGGTTTTTGCTACTGCTTTTTTAGATTTTTTATTTAAAGATATAAAATTAATAAGAGTGGCAAGTATAGACAGTAAGTTATATAGTGATAAAATAATTTATGATATTGGACTTGGAAAGTATGATCATCATCAAGTGGATGCTAAGGTAAGGGATAATGGTATTAAATATTCATCGTTTGGATTGTTATGGCAAGAGTTTGGAAAAGAGTATTTAAAACAAGAAAAAGTTGAGGATATAGATGAAGTTTTTGATGCTATGGATAAAGAATTAATAGAGGGAATAGATGCTATTGATAACGGAGTTTTTCCAGAGATTAATGCTAAATATAAAGTAAAAACATTAAGTGATGTTATAAAATTATTTAATCCTAGTATTTTTACTGATGAGGATTATGACAAGCAATTTTTAAAAGCTGTAGAGTTTGCTAAAACAATATTTCAAGAAACTTTATATAATGTAGAAGGAAAAATAAAATCAAAAAGAGTAATTAATAAATTAATTAATGAAAATGATGATAAATTTTATTTAGAATTAGATAGATATATGCCTTATGAAGATGCTATAATATCAAATGAGAAAGCTTTGAATATTTTATTTGTAATATATCCATCTAATAGAGGTGGGTATGCAATAAAGACTATTCCAAAATCAAAGGAAGATAAAACAGATAGATTGTTATTACCAGAAAAATGGGCAGGATTACAAAATGAGGAATTAGAACATGTTACTAAAATAAAAGGAGCAACTTTCTGTCATTATAATAGATTTATTGCAACTGCAAAAACAAGGGATGCTATATTATTAATGGCAAAAGAAGCTTTAAAGTAAATTTTATACCTAAATGACTTACTAAAAGTAAGTTCTTTTTTTTATGTAAAAAACATAATAACTAATAAAGAGGTGGATTATGTTTTTTAAGAAGATAGATGAGAGAATAAAGGTTTTATTTTTAATAATGTTATTATTATTTGTTTTTATAATATTAAGAGTATTTTATATTCAAATGATAGATTATAAGAAATTAAATAAATATGCTCAGGATTTATGGAGTAGGAATTTACCAATAGAAGCTAATAGGGGATTAATTTTAGATAGAAATGGTGTTGTTTTAGCAGATAATTTAACAACAACTTCTCTTGTTTTGATTCCTAATCAGATTAAGAATAAGAAAGAGGTTACAAGAAATTTGGCTAAAATTTTAGATGTTGAAGAATCTGATATGAAAAAACATGTTTATAAAAAAACTTCTATTGAAAGAGTGCATCCTGAGGGTAGAAGATTATCTTATGAGGTAGCAGAAAAGATATCTAAATTGAATTATGATGGAGTGTACTTAGTAAAGGAAGCTAAGAGATATTATCCATATAAAAATATTTTATCTCATAGTTTAGGGTATGTTGGAATAGATAATCAAGGTTTATCGGGACTTGAATTAAAATATGATAAGTATTTAACTGGTAAGAGTGGTGCGATTAAATATTTTTCTGATGCTAAGGGAAATAAATTGAATTTATCTGATATTTATGTAGAACCACAAGATGGTATGGATTTAACTTTAACTATTGATATAAATATTCAAAAATCAATAGAGAGGGAACTTAGTAATATTGTAGATATGTTTTCACCGGATATGGCATTAGCAATAGTTATGAACCCTAAAACTGGAGAAATACTGGGTATGGGATCTAGACCTGATTATGATCCTAATAATTATCAATTAGCGACAACAGAAACACTTAGTCGTAATTTACCTATTTGGGCATCATATGAACCTGGTTCTACTTTTAATATTGTTCCACCCGAAAGCGATACCTAATTAATGATATTCATATTTGGTGTAAATATGCATAAAGAAGATAGTGTAAAATTTTATTAGTTTTTGAATTTTCCTTTTGGAATAAGCCTTTAGTTCATATGAAAAATATTTTGCAACATTATGTGAGATATGTGATTACATAGAAGAACGAACTTTACTATTCAACATATTTTTGAATGCTTTCCAGTATTTTATAAGATAGTTTTTATATCCTTCGATTGTTCTTTTTCTTTTTTCATCTTTGTCTTTCATTATATTTTGAATTAATGAGACAAATTCTTTTTTATTATTATTATTTATATAATCAATTAATAATCTGACTTGATTTTTATCTTTAGTAATACTATTAATTTTTTGTTTTACATGAAATTCACATAGACAATGCATTATTTCATTTTCGGGATATAGTTTTAAATTAGAAATTCCATTAACAATCCAAGTACCTGTATCACTTAATACTTTAATGTTCTTATATTTTGAAAAATCATATATTTTGCATATAAAGTCCATAAATTCAGTCCAATGATTAGAACTGGTAGTTATAAATGTAGTTTTATTTAGAAGTTTTCTTCTTTTATGATTTTGTTCAATACCAGTAAAAGTTATAAATGCTTTGCTCATAATAAAATTTTTAGTTTTAGTTTTTGGAGAAGGTAATAGCAAGAGAAAATGACTAGGATTATTAAGAATATTTAAGAAATTAATTATATCCATTTTAATGAAATCCTGTTTAGAAATAATTTTAGGAAATCTAGATGGAATCTTAGTTTGAGGGAGTAAAACATTACTAAAATTTTTATTAAAATTAACTAAATAATAATATTTAATAGCAGCACTTGATTTGTTTTTTGTTTTGAATGACATATATACTAAACTCAAGTGCTTTTTTTGTAGATGAATTTACTTAAAGCCAAAGACTTTTCGTCAGAAATTTGGTACAATATAAACTGGAAGTGATAAAATGTCTAATACAAAAAAAATAATTTTTATTGTAATATTTATGGTATCTATAATTTCTCTGATTTTTGTTTATAATGATGATTTCTTATATTCTAATCAAATTATTAAAATCACAAAAATTGACACAATTAATGAAGAAACATCTCAAAATTCATTAGGATTAGAAGAAAAATACTATACAAGAGAGATAACTGGTATAATAACTAATGGTAACCAGAAAGGAAAAGAAAAAACCATCTCATACGATGAATCTTATTCATCTGTTATTACAGATAAATATAAAATTAATGACAAAATAATAATAGATGTAAGTGGTATTGAATTAAAAAGAGATTTCTATCTAACTTTAATGATTGTCATATTTTTGAATTTACTTTATATAGTTGGTTCTTATAAAGGGCTGTTGTCTGTATTAAGTGTTGTTTTGAATTTAGTAATTTTTTATATTGGTTTATCATTGTATTTTAAAGGTGCTAATTTATTATTTTTATGTGTAATAGAAATGATTATTTTTTCTATTATTTCTTTGATATTAGCAAGTGGTTTTAACAAAAAAACATTATCAGCAATTATTTCTGTAATTATATCAACATTAGTAATGCTCTTTTCAATTGTGATTATTATAAATTTTACAGGATATAATGGGATAAATTTCAATGAATTATCATTTCTGACTGTTCCTATTGAAGATATTATTTTGCCGGAATTATTAATTGGATCTACAGGAGCAATCATGGATGTGGCGATTACAATTTCATCTTCTATATCGGAACTTATTCAAAAAGACAATAATATATCTGTTAAAAATCTGAAAAAATCTGCTAGAGAAATAGGAAAAGATATAATGAGTACGATGAGTAATGTTTTATTTTTTACTTATTTATGTTCAGGACTTCCAATTTTTGTGTTAGCATTACGCAACGGATTTTCAATGTATAATTATATTTCAACTAATTTTACATTAGAATTAACTAGATTCTTAATTGGTAGTATTGGTATTGTTTTAACTATTCCAGTATCAGCACATACATCAATTAAATTGATGAAAAGAGGTGCAAAATGAATATAATATTAATTATTTTATTATTCTTATTAATGATTTATATTGATATAAAAAGAGGAATAAAACTGTTTTTATCTATATTATTTAATTTTATTATTTTAATGATTATTTTTTATCTAATTGCTGTTGGATTAAACCCTATAATTTGTTCTTTAATAGGCTGCTTTATAATAAGTTATATAATACTATATTATGTAAACGAAAGAAACATAAAAACAGAATCTAGTTTGAAATCAGTTATTATCGTTCTAATTATATTATCATTTCTCATATTTTTTGTAACGAAAATATCAAGAATTGCTGGTTTTGGATACGAATCGTATGAAGAGATAAATATGTTTTCTTATGATGTAAAAATAGATTTTACTAACATTGCAATTTCTATGATATTAATTAGTTTAATTGGAGCAACGGTTGATTCTTCAATAGCAATTTCATCTGCTTTATATGAAGTGTATGATAATAATAAAAACTTATCAAAAAAAGATTTATTTCTATCAGGAATGAATATAGGAAAAGATATATTATGTACGACGAATAATACCTTAATGTTTGCTTTTTTAGGTGAATTTATGACATTATTGATCTGGTTTTATAAAGGAGATTATTCATTTTTAGAAATTGTAAATGCAAAGACATTTGTTTCAGAAATTATTAAAATATTATTTAGTGCAGTAGGCTGTATTATAGTTATACCTATAACTGCATATATTACAACGGAATCACTAAAAAAAGATAGAAACAATAATTAAGTTAATTTAAAATTATCATATAATTTCATGTGGTAATTTTTTTTTTTAATTATTGAAAATGAAAAAGATTTAACTTTAATGAAAGGAAATAAAAATGTCTAATTTTGTTTCTAATTCATTAAATAAAATTACCTTTCATACACTTCTACTAGTTGGAGGTGTTTTTTTGAAAAAAAATAAAAAAAATTACAAATATGCTCATAATGATTTGACAATCCTTTTCAAGAGAGCTACCATGCAATCAACAAAAAAATTAAATGATGATTTTTCTCTTATTTTTGGAGGCTTTTTCTATTGAAAACTCCAAGAATAACAATCCTTGAATATGAATTGATAATAAATAAAAAATTATATGATCAGGGTGTGATTACTGAGCAACAATATGATGAAGTTTGTAAAATTATTTATGAGAAAATTAATCGTTGTAGTAAAGAGGTAAAAAGTTTTTAAGGAGGTAGATTATGAGATTCTATAAAGTCAGAGAAGAAATCTTAAAAGGCAAAAACATTGCCGAACTACCTTTAAGGGTTACTTTTTATGCCCGGGTTTCTACTGAAACTGATGAACAATTAAACTCTTTAGATAATCAAATATCTTTTTTTGAAAATTTTATAAAGTCAAATAAAAATTGGACTTATGTTAATGGTTACATAGATGAAGGTATTAGTGGTAGCACTGTTAAAAGAAGAAAAAAGTTTTTACAAATGATTGATGATGCAAAATCTGGTTATTTTGATTTAATAGTTACAAAAGAAGTTTCTAGATTTTCTAGAAATTTATCTGATAGTATCAAATATACACAAGAATTACTTGCTAATGATGTTGGAGTGTATTTTCAGTCTAATGGGATAAATACTTATGATCCTAACTCTGAATTTATACTTAATATGATGGGAAGTGTTGCTCAAGAAGAAGTCAAAAGGCTTTCATCTCGTGTTAAATGGGGACATAAAGAAGCAATAAAAAAAGGTAGAGTTTTAGGCTCTAATACAATCACTGGCTATAAAAAAGATGATGCTAAATTAGTGATTGTAGAAGAAGAAGCCAAAAAAATAAGGAAAATTTTTGAGTTATATGCTACCGGGAAGTATGGTTTTTATAAATTAGCAATGGAATTACATAGACAAGGCATAAATAATTATAAAGGAAATATTTATGATAAAGATACATTAAAAAGAATTATACAGAACCCTAAATATAAAGGCTTTTATCGTGGACATACTACTGAAACGATTGATTATAGAACTAAACAAAGAGTTTATATACCAGTAGAAGAACAAGTAATATATAAAGATGACAGTATACCAGCCATAGTTAGTGAAGAATTATGGAATCGTGCAAATGAGATATTAGATAGCAGAAGTACACTAATGAAAGCAAGCAATGGCAATGCCAAAAAAACTGAAAGAAAATATTGTTATACAACAAAAATATTTTGTAGTGATCATAATGTTTCTTATCAAAGAATGACAAATAAAAGAAAACAGACAAAGCCAAGATGGGCTTGTGGTAATTATGTAAAATATAGATTGGATGCTTGTGAAAGTCCGATAATTGCAGAGATGGATTTGAATAATATATTTACAATTATAATGGAGCAAGTATTTGATAATAAAAATGAAATTATAAAAGAAATGTTAAGTTACTATTCTAATTTGAAAATAGATAATAATTATCAATTTGAAATTTCAAAATTAAAAAACGAGATCAAAACCATTGAAACAAAAAAAGAAAAGTTATTAGAATTAAATATTGATGGTAGTATTAATAACCTTGAATTTAAAGAAAGAAATGATAAGTACAACGAAGATATATCATCTTTAAATATAAGAATTGGCAAAATAGAACAAGAAAGAAAAATTATGTCAGATAGTTTTGGCAATATCAAAGTTATTGAAGATGCTATAAAAAAACAGGTTGATTCTAAAAATAATGTTAGTGAATTTGTAGATAAGTTTTTAGAAGAAATTATAGTTTATAAAGAAGATAATGATAGACATAAATTAATGTTAAAAATTTATCTGAATTTATTGAAAAAACCAATTCCTACTGGAAAAGGTGCTAGACATATAGATGATGATAAATACTCGCCAATATTTACTAAAGAAGTTGAAACTTTAGATTTAGGTAGAGCCGATTTTCAAAGAAATAATTTTAGAATAAATGTGTATTTAAGTTATGATATAGACTAGGTTATTGTATATAAATTATATATGGTAATCTAGTCTTTTTTTTTATTTTGTTTAGGTATCGTTTTCGGGGGTTACTTTCAAGGTAGTAACAATGGCATCAGCAGTTGAAGAGAAAGTTATAGATATAGAAAAAGATCATTTCTTTGATTCTGGAAGTGTTAATGTAGATGGATCAGTATTAAAGTGTTGGAAAGCAGGAGGTCATGGAGATCAAACATTTATGCAGGTATTACAAAACTCTTGTAACCCTGGATTTGTAAAACTGGGTCAGTTACTTGGAAAGAAAAGACTATTTTCTTATATTGATAAATTTGGTTTTGGTAATAAGACTGGAGTTGATTTGAATGGTGAAGGAGAAGGTATAATCTTTAATTTAGATAAAGTAGGAAATGTAGAACTTTCAACAACTGCTTTTGGTCAAGGTGTATCAGTAACTCCAATACAACAAGTAGCAGCAGTATCGGCTGTTGTTAATGGTGGTTATTTAAATAAGCCTTATATTGTAAAAAATATAGTTGATAATGATACTAATACAGTAATAAAAGAGTATAATAAAACGCCAATTAGGAAAGTAATTAGTAATAAAACATCAGCAATTATGAGATATGCTTTAGAAAGTGTTGTTGCTAAGGGTGGGGGAAAAAGTGCATATATTGAAGGATATAGAATAGGTGGAAAAACAGGTACTGCCCAAAAAGTAAAAGATGGGAAGTACATGGTAGGAAATTATATAATGTCATTTATGGCAGTAGTACCTTCTAATAATCCAGAAGCAGTTTTATATTTAGCTATAGATAATCCTAAAAATACAGCACTTTTATCAAGTTATACAACAACACCAATTGCAAGGAGAATTTTATTAGATATAATAGATGCTCTTGATATAAAAAAACAAGATAATGAACAAGAAAAAGATTTAGAATGGACAGATAAGATAACTTATATAGTGCCAAATGTTGTAGGAAAAGAAAAGGATGAAGCAAAGAAGTTATTATCTGATTTTACTATAGAATATTCAGGAAGTGGAAACAGGGTAGTAGAACAGTCACCTAAGGCTTTCGAAAAAGTAGAACAAGATGCAACAATTAGACTACTTCTTGAATAATTAACCATTTTATGATATAATAAGCATCACTTTAGGGGCGGTGTTTTATGTTAAAAGAAGATATAATAAATGCTCAAAAAATTTTAGAGCTTTCTAAATCAAATTATAAAACAGAAGTGTTTCATGATACTTCAGCAATTTATAAACAATCAAATGAAAAAATTAGTGCATACCACAAATATTTAACAGGAAAAGATGATGTATTAAGTGTAATAGCATCAGCAGATCAAATTATAAATTGTATTTTAGAAGGGAGTAAGAATATAGATGCTTTTGATATTAGTTGTTTTCCTAAATATTTTTTATTTTTAAAATTAGCAGCTATAAAGTCATTAGATAAAGATCAGTATATAGATTTCTTTTTAGGAGATATTTCAACCGATGAAAAATATGATGATATGTATTTTGATTTAATGAGAGAAAATCTTGAAGAAGAGAGTCGTGAATTTTGGGATGGATTATTTAATTTTTATGACTGGAATGAAATTTATACATCAGCATTATTTTCAAATGATCCGATTGCTAATAGTTATACAATTCATGAAAATAAATATTTAAAAGACGATGGGTTTAAAAAACTTAAAACATTAATTGATAAGGTTAATATTAAAACATATAATAGTGATTTAAAAGATTTATCACAACTTGTTATGAAAAAATATGATTTAGTATATTTATCAAATATTTGTAATTACATGAATTTACTTGAATATAAAAAAATTATGGAAAGTCTTCCGTTAAAAGAAAATGGTGAAATATTAACTTATTTTTATAAAAAGCAAGATCATGTATTAAAGTGTTTTGATGATGAAAATTATACATTTGATCAATTTGAAAAAGCATCTTCTGGTGTATTAGTATATAAAAAAGTAAAATAATTGTGTTATAATAAGTTATGAAGTATAAAAGTAGGTGAATATATGAAAAAAGTAGTTATTGGTATGAGTGGTGGAGTAGATTCATCAGTAGCAGCTATTTTATTAAAAGAGCAGGGATATGAGGTAATTGGTTTATTTATGAGAAATTGGGATTCACTAGCAGATGGGGAACTTAATGGACCAACTACTAGTAGTGGAATTTGTCCTCAAGAGGAGGATTATAATGATGCAAAAAAAGTATGTGATAAGCTTAATATACCTTTATATAGAAAAGATTTTGTTAAAGAGTATTGGGATTATGTATTTACTTATTTTTTAGATGAATTAAAAATGGGAAGAACTCCAAATCCAGATATTATGTGCAATAAGTATATAAAGTTTGATATGTTTGCTAAGGAAGCTCAAAAGTTGGGTGCTGATTATATTGCAACTGGTCATTATGCTAGAATAAAAGATGGGATGTTATTAAGAGGTGTTGACTCAAATAAGGATCAGACATATTTCTTATCACAAGTTTCAAAAAAACAGTTAGAAAATGTATTATTTCCAATAGGTGATATGATAAAACCTGATGTAAGAAAAATTGCAGAGAAATATGATTTAATAACAGCGAAAAAGAAAGACTCAACTGGAATATGCTTTATAGGAGAAAGAAATTTTAAAAACTTTTTAAAGAATTATTTGCCAAATCAACCGGGAGATATTATAAATATAGATACAAAAGAAAAGATGGGTACACATATTGGACTTATGAATTATACAATTGGACAAAGAAAAGGTCTTAATGTTGGTGGAACTAATGATAGAATGTTTGTAGTAGGTAAAAATTTAGATAAAAATATTTTATACGTAGCGCTTGGTGATGATAATTCTTATTTAATAAGTGATTCATGTCTTATAGATAATGTAAACTATTTATTAGATAAAAAAGTAGATAAATGTACTGCTAAATTTAGATATCGTCAAGAAGATGTAGGAGTAGCGCTTGATTGGCAAGAAAATGGAGAAATATTAGTAAAATATCCACAAGGGGTTAAGTCTGTTACACCAGGACAAGCATGTGTTTTATATGATGGTGAAATATGCCTTGGTGGAGGTATTATAAAAGAAGTTAGAAAGAATAATGAAAAATTGTGGTATTTATAAAAAAATAAAAAGATAAAAAGGGTGAAAAATATGAATAGGGTAATTAATAAAGAAAAAAATAAATTAAAAGAAAACAATAAAAATACAGAAATTAATTTCTTTGAGATAATACCCTTAACTGCAAAACCTAAAACATTCAATACAATTATTAAAAATATAGAAGAAAAAAGACAAGATGATAAGATAGAGTCACTTGAAGTTAAACCTTTAGATATAATTTCTCTTAAAGATAATTCTATGGATAAATTCTATGTCTTTAAAAAAGATAAGTTTAGTAAAAAGTATGAGAATATAGCTAATAAAAAAATATTAATAGAGTATGAAAATAAATTGAAGGATATAAAGAATGATTTAAGGAAAATAACATACGAATTTTCTTTGTTGACATTACCTAAAATAGAAGATGAAAATAAAGAAGATGTAGAAGAGTTGTTTTCTAAAATAAATTTAGTAATAAGAAAAATAAGTAATTTGGAAGATAAAATAACATTTAATAATCCTTATTTAGAAGATAATTATCTAGACTATGTAGTAGAAAAATATTTAGATGAGTTTAAAATAGGAAAACAAGTTACTGAAATTAAGGACTCTTCTTTATATATACTTATATCTGAGAAAATAAATCAATTAGAAATGGCTAAAGAGGCTCTAAAAGATAGAGTGAATATAGAAAAACTTAAATTATTACCAGAAGAAATTATAAATATGAAAAGTGAATATTATAATTTTAATAATATAAATAATGAGTTATTAAAGATTCAATATGAACAAGATTCTTTGTTAAGGGAATTAATGGGTAATACAAATAATATAACTATTGCTGATAGGACAAAAGAGGAAATTAAATATCTTAGTATAGAAAGTTCAATTATTTTGAAGAAGTTAAAAAAGATAAATTTAGTACCAGGAGTTAGAAGTGGAAAAGCAATTGCGTTTTTATCTGCTACTATGTTACTTTCTATAAAGAAGGTTAAGTATCAAAGACATAAAAATATAAATTATAAAGTAATTACTATAAATGATTATGATAAAAATGTAGAAACAGATATAGATAAAATATATAGTACAAGAAAATTATTAACGAAAACGTCAACTAGGTTAAAGATGTTTATTACATATTTGAATAATAATTTTAGTCAATATATTAAATATAGTGATGATGCTAAGGAGTTGCTTGATAATTTATATGCTATAAAGGATATTGTAGATGAAAAAGAATATGAGATAGGAAAGTTAGAAGAGGAAAAGAGAAATACTAGGAATATAGTAAAAGAAAAGTGACATTAATTTTTAATGTCAATTTTTGTCTAAATTATACTAAATCTTCATAATATGGAAATAATTGTGATATAATATTGCAAGAGGAAATGGAGTTGAGACAATTGTTATTATTAACTAAAGCAATATTTGCTATAATGGTCGGATTTTTATCATCAGCAGTTTTGGGACTTTTATTAATCCCAATACTAAAGAAATTGAAAGTAGGACAAAAAATAAGTATATTTGTTGGAGAAGCACATAGAAAAAAAGAGGGTACTCCTACTATGGGAGGTTTAATATTTATAGTTCCAACACTTATTGCTACAATAGGTTTACTGTTAACTCATAAAGTTGGTTATACATCAAACTTAGGAATAGTTTTATTAGTATTTATTGGATATGCTTGTATTGGTTTTTTAGATGATTTTTTATCTATTAGAAGAGGAAATAATGAGGGACTTACAACATATCAAAAATTATTTATGCAAGTTTTAATTGCTATTGGCTTTTTCTATATATATATGAAAAATGGTGGGCAAACATCATGGGTAGTTGGTACACTTCATATAGATGTTGAGATGGGATGGCTTTATGGATTATTTATTCTATTTGTGTTAGTAGGAGCATCAAATGCTATTAATTTAACAGATGGTTTAGATGGTTTAGCTGGAGGTTTATCAGCAATTGCTTTTATTGCCTTTAGTTTAATATCATTAGTGGTTGGATTTGAAGATATTGGTATATTTAGTTTAATATTAGCAGGTAGTCTACTTGGATTTTTAATATATAATACACATCCAGCTAAAGTGTTTATGGGAGATACTGGATCTTTATCATTAGGTGCTACTATGGGAGCAATTGCTATACTTGCACATAGAGAGTTGACATTGTTAGTAGTAGCAGGAGTTTTTGTAGTAGAAACATTAAGTGTTATTATTCAAACAATTTCAGTACAATTATTTCATAAAAAAATATTCTTGATGACACCATTACATCATCATTTTGAAAAACTAGGTTGGCAAGAAACAGATATAGTAAAACTATTTTGGGTAGTAGGATTACTTCTTGCTATGGCAGGAATAATATTTGGAGTATGGTTATAATAAATGAAAGACTTTAGAGTCTTTTTTTTGTAAAGAAATGTAAATCGTTAATAAATAGACAAAAAATATATAAAACTATATGATATAATTTTTTTATGAATAGGAGGATTTATGAAAAAGGGTAGTGTAATTATTATTGGTATAGTAGTTGTAATAGCTGCTACTATATTATGGGGAATAGGTACTTATAATGAATTGGTTTCATTAAGAGAAGATGTTGATACTGAATATTCTAATGTATCTGTGGCATTAGAAAGGAGAGCTGATTTAATACCTAATTTGGTTAATACTGTTAAAGGTTATACAGCTCATGAAGATAACGTTATTAGTGAAATAACAAAAGCTAGACAAAATTTATTAAAAGCAGATAATATTGAAGAAAAATCAACAGCTAATGATGAATTAAGTAGTGCTATAGGTAGGTTAATGGTAATAGTTGAAAATTATCCAGACTTAAAGGCTAGTACAAACTTTATAAATTTACAAGATGAATTATCTGGTACTGAAAATAGGATTGCGACAGCGAGACGTGATTATAATAATGCAGTAAAAAAATATAATACTAAAGTAAAAAAAGCACCTACAAATATCATTGCATCTATTGGAGGTTTTGATAAAGCAGATTATTTTAAAATAAGTGAAGCCAAAAAAGATGTTCCGAATGTTGAGTTTTAAAAATGAAAAGAAGAATAATTATAATTAATTTATTTCTTTTTCTTTCATTTTTTAGTTTTATTAACGTATATGCGTTGCCAAATCCAACAAGTGAATTTTATGTAAATGATTATGCTAATATTTTAAGTGATGAAACTGAAGAATATATTGTTAATCATTCAAATGCTTTAAATGAAAAGACAAAGGCACAAATTGTAGTAGTAACGGTAGATAATTTAGATGGTAGAGATATTGAATCATATGCTACTGAATTATTTAGAAAGTTTGGTATTGGTGATAAAAATGAAAATAATGGATTGTTGTTATTACTAGCAAAAGATGAAAGAAAATTTCGAGTTGAAGTGGGATATGGATTAGAAAATGTGTTAACAGATGGATTAACAGGAAGATATCAGGATGAATATATTATTCCATATTTAAAAAACAATGAATGGGACAATGGTATAAAAAATGGTTATAATGCTTTTTATAAAAAAATATGTGAGTATTATGGAATAGATGCTGATGATGTTAGTGTAGTGGCAAGTAATACTAGTACAAATAATGAAGGCTCAGAAATTTCTGACATATATACGCTTATATTTGTTTTTTGTATATTATTAGGTGTACTTTTTGGTATATTATTAACTAAATATATCTCAATTATGTCATTCATAGTTGGAGCGTCATTTTTGGGTGTAATATTGGCTTGCTTATTTGGGACTAATTTATTATCGAGTAATATTGCGGATTTTGTATTTGCGTTTGTATTTGGTTTTATGTTTGGATACATCACAAAAGTTACATTATCTTCTGGTGGAGGTTTCTCTGGTGGAGGAGGTTTCTCTGATGGTGGAGGTTTCTCTGATGGTGGAGGTTTCTCTGATGGTGGAGGATTTTCCGGAGGTGGAGGATCTTCTGGTGGAGGAGGAAGCAGTAGAGGCTTTTAAGAACTATAAGTTAACTAGTTCTTTTTTTTTATTATAAAAATATAATTAAATAAGGTGATGCGTGTGAAAAAACAAATAGATAAAGTATTGTTTATTTCTATAATTATGCTTTCTTTATTTGGACTTATTATGATATATTCAGCATCTAGTATTTGGTCAGAATATAAATTTAATGATAGTTTTCATTATTTAAAATATCAGGCAGTATTTTTAATGATTGGTATTATAGTAATGATAATGTTTTCAAAGATAGATACAAAGTTATATTATGAAAAATCAAATAAAATACTTTTAGTTTGTTTAATACTTTTAGTATTGGTTTTAATACCGGGAATAGGTAGTGTTAGAAATGGATCTCGTAGTTGGTTTGGTATAGGCCCATTTGGAATACAACCAAGTGAGGCTGCTAAACTGGGTTTAATTATATTTACTAGTAAGTATTTGACTAATAGTAATAAGTTTTTAAAAAGTTATAAACAGGGAGTATTTCCGATACTTGGAATAACATTATTAATATTTGGATTAATAATGTTACAACCAGATCTTGGTACAGGTTTAATTTTAGTGACATCTATAATATCTTTATTATTTATAGCAGGTGTTAATATGAAATTTTTCCTATATATAGGATTTTTAGGTTTAATAGGGGTAGTTGTTTTAATTATAATAGCGCCATATAGAATGGATAGAATTACATCATTTATTGATCCTTGGAGTGATGCGTTAGGTACTGGATTTCAAATAATTCAAAGTTTATATGCGATAGGTCCTGGTGGCCTTTTAGGAGTTGGATTTTCTAATTCAATTCAAAAACATTTTTACTTGCCGGAACCACAAACGGATTTTATATTTTCAATAATTGCTGAAGAGTTTGGTGTATTAGGTGCATTTATTGTAGTGGGATTGTTTTCAATAATCTTAATACGTGGTATAAAAATTGCTCTTTCTACAAAAGATCAGTTTTCTAAATATTTGGCTTTTGGAATGGTTTTTCAAATTATATTTCAGACTATAATGAATTTAATGGTTGTAATTGGTTTAATACCAGTAACTGGTGTAACTTTACCATTTTTAAGTTATGGAGGTAGTTCTCTTTTAATATCTATGGTAAGTATGGGAATTCTTTTAAATATTTCTAGAAGTATTAAATAAAAAAGATTTGAGTTAGATTACTCAAATCAATTTTCAGTTAGAATTAGTTCATGCCATTGATCAGACATATGATTATTGTTAATAACTTCAAAATAAACTTTTTTACCTGTTGTAGTATTTAATACAATGTAGTATTGCATTCCAAAATATCCATCACTAGAATATTCAGTATAATAAGTACCAGTATATTTATCACCATTTGTATCTTCATAACTAAATGTTTTATCTTTATTTAAAATAGCTTTTTCATTATTAACATAATCTATATATGTACCATATTCAAGAGTTTTATTTCCAACTTTTATATTAGTACTAGTATCACTTTTGTTTTCAGTTGTTGTATTTGTATTTTCTTCTTTTGTTTCTACTTTTTCATTTGGTATTTCATTATCTTCATTTATACGTTCAAAGTAAAGATATCCATATTTTTCTTTTAAGTATTCAATTTTTAATCTTAGAAACATAACATTATCTTTTTTTATAATATCTAGACTACCGTTATTTTTAATATCATTTTGATTACTAGTTAATTCTATTTTATTATCTTTTATTTTATATGTACCGGAATATAAAGTAGAGAATGTTGATATCATACTAAAGGTTCCATCATTTTCTAATTTAATTATATTAATATTAGATTCTATAGATTCTTTTGTTATGTTGTTATTCCACTGTAATAGATAGTTTTTAATAGCATCATTAAGTGAGATACTACCATCTTCTGTATTTATCATTTTGTTAGCTTTCCATTGACCAGCATATTCATTTTTTAAATAACTATTATCAGTTTTCATATCAAATTTAGCATTAAATGCATTATCTTTAATATCACTTTCTTTAATACCATTTTCACCATTTATAAAGATTGTAACCTTAACTTTTATTGTTTGATCCTTTTTTAATTTTCCTGTTGATATTATTAAATTATCTTTTGAATTAAGAGAATATATAGGAACACTAGTGCTATTGTCATAACTAATGGTATATTGAATAGCTTTTTTCTTAATAAGATTATCATTTACTTTTATATCAGTTAAAGCAATCGTATAATCTTTCTCTTTATCTTCTTTATTTTTTATATCAAACTCATATACTGAATTAGTATTTATTCCTGATTTGGTGTAAGATTTTTTATTTAATGATACAAATTTATTTCCTTTTTTAAAGTTTACCTCTATATTATCATCTTTTATAGTTTCTTTGCTTTTAATGATTAATACAGTCGATACAGATATTATGGATATTATGGCAGTAATTATAAAAATTATAAATAATAATTTAACATTACTAATATATTTTTTACTTTCTTTTTCTTTTTTTATCTTTTTCATACTAATATCTTCCTCCTTATTGTAAATATATTATAATTTATAAAGTTTTTTTGTTCAACTAATATTTCTTATAAATAATAAAAATTTAATGCCACATTTGAAAAATCTTGAATATGTAGTCCTTGCAGGAGAAGCGTTACCAAAAGATTTAAGAGATAGAATAACATTACTTGGAGATATTACTATTTATAATGGATATGGACCAAGTGAAACAACAGTATTTTCTACTTTTACAGATGTAAGTAATTATGATGAAATTACAATAGGTAAACCACTTGCAAATACAAGAATATATATTTTAGACAATGATAAAAATATTTGTCCTATAGGTCATCCTGGAGAAATATATATAGCAGGAGATGGCGTTGGAATAGGATATTGCAATAATGAAAAGATGACAAAAGAAAGATTTATACAAGATGTATTTTATAAAAAAGAATTAATGTATAAAACAGGAGACCTTGGAAAATATCTTCCAACTGGAGAAATAAGCTATATAGGCAG
>CAJMSU010000010.1 GCA_905216155.1 uncultured bacterium | reverse complement strand
TATATATTTATAATCATTTTCATTTGCTTTTTCTAAATAGTAAACAGCTTCTTCTACTTTCTTAAATTCAAAACATTCTGCATTACTTTCATTTATAATATATAACAACTTAATTAATTTATTTTTCAGAAACAGCTCTATCAATTTCTTTAAATAAAGAACTCATAGTTTTATTAAAACTTTTTTCTATTAAATTAGATACAGTAATTCCTAATTTAGATACTTTATTATTATATTCTTTTTCTTCTTCTAGATAGTTTTTAGCACTTATTTCTTTTCCCTCTTTAACATCTTTTTCAAAACGATTAATAGCGTCTTTTGTAAGGGTTGTTTTTTTACTTTCTGTATATTCATAATATCCTGTTACTTGACTGATATATAAACCAATAAAAAGTAAAATTAAGATAACAAAAGTAAATTTTAAAATATTATTAGCCTTCATTTGTTTTTATCACCTCCATAAAGCATCTAGCAAAAGCAATTGATGAATTTAAAACTTCATCTACAGTATTATCCTGCCCTCCTATTTCAATTAATATTGTATGCTTATCAAAATCCTGATTATAAACACCATTTACACCTGCTCCTCCTTTTTTTAATATACCTTTTGACAGATTAGGATATAATTCATTTAACTTATTATTTATCTTAGTTGTAAACTCTAAATTTTGTTCATAATTTTCATTTTCTAATCCTATTAAAAATAATACTTTAGCATAACTTTTATCATCTATTTGAACGGTTGTTTTTTCTTTAGATAAACTATCTCTATGGACATCTATAAAATACTTAAGAGATGGATTGTTCTTTTTTGCTTTTTCTAATAAAATTCTACTAGCTTTATAACTTTTAACATAATTCCAACCATTTGAATTTAAAATATCTTTTATTCTTTCTTCTTCTGTTAAAGTAGAAAGATTATTTTTGTTGAAGATATCTTCTAGAATATAATTTGCCATTTGAACGGTTGGATTTATACTATATTCTATAAAATTACTAGCCTTATATTCCTCTGTTTGATGAGTATTATAAATATATATAAGTTTTTTATCAGAATCATTAGTTGTTTCAACATTTACTTTTTTTTCTTTTTTATACTGTTTTACTAATTTCTTATAGTTATTATCTAAAATTGATGTAGGCTCCACAATTTGTTTAATATTTAATTTAGTAAGTATTTTTTTTATAGAATTATTTTTATTATGATGATTACTATTATTCAATAAAATTTTAATAAATTCTTTATCATCAATTTTTTTACAATTAGTATAAAGTATCCTATAGCTAATAACCATTCCTAATATGAAAAAAAATAAAAAGAAGAAAAATTTATATTTGAAACGTAATTTTTTCTTCTTAGATTTAAATTTTTTCCTCATAATTATCACCAATTATATAATAGAATATAAATAGTAATTAATTTGTCGGATTAAATTGTTTATGTAGAGTTTTATTTATACCTGATGACAACAATAAAGAAAGTTTTTCTATTAAAAAGTCTACTTCTTTTGGTGTTACTATTAAGTTTTCATTTATTGGTATTAATACTTCATATATTAAGTTTTTAAATTCACTTTCTGTTAGGTTCCCAAGCATTCCTAATAATTTTTCTTTTTCTTCTTTTGATAAATTTTTGTCGTGATTTTTATAATTTTGGTTTCTCTCTGGAACTAATTTTAATTTTTTATTATTAATGTTATCTATCTTATAACTTATTTGTTTTACTAGATAATTAAAAGTATCATTGACTATAGTTGTTGCATCCACGACTGTTGGTATTCCAATAGCAATAACTGGTACTTTCATGGTATCACTGCTTATTTCTTCTCTATTATTTCCAACACCACTTCCTGGTGTTATACCAGATGATGTTATTTGAATTGTTTTATTTAATCTATCAATTGAAGATGACGCTAGTGCATCTATTATTATTATAAAATCAGGTTCTACTATTTCAACTAAATTAGTTATCATATCTTTTGTTTCTACTCCTGTTTCTGCTGTTACGCCTGGTTTAAATGCAGAGGTGTTTTTATAGCCTTCTTCAACCTCACCTATTTTAAATAAATGTCTAGTAACTAATATGTTATCTATTGCTAATGGTCCTAAAGCATCAGGAGTAGATTTTTCATTACCTAGACCAATTATTAATACTTTTTCTTTATCAATTACATCTAATTTTATAAGAAATTCTTTAAATACTTTAATAAATACATCTTCTACTTTTTTAAAGTTATCTTTATCAGTTATATCTTCAAAAGAAATAGTTTCATAAATACCTGGTTTTTTATTAAAATATTTTGAATTATTATCATTTAATGTAATCTCTTCTATCTTAATATTATCTATTTTATATACTTTTTTGATATCATCTAGTTTTTCATTTTTATAGTAATCATTATCTACTAATAAGTCTGTTCTTATATTAAAGTTTTTTAAATCTATACTATGCACTTATATCACCTAATAATATTATTTACAAATAGTAAAAAATTATTGCTTTTTTCTATAATATTTGATAAAATTAATGTGTTTATAAAAAGTGAGGTGAAAAAATGCCAAATATTCAAAGTGCTAAAAAGCGTGTACGCTCTAATGCAAAAAAAGCTAATGTTAATACTTTAATTATTTCAAGTATGAGAACAGCAATTAAAAAATTTGAAAAAGAAGTTAAAGCTGGAAATAAGGAAGAAGCTAGCAATAAATTAAATGTAGCAATTCAAAGAATTGATAAAGCTATGTCAAGTGGTAAAATCCATAGAAATAAAGCAGCTCGTTTAAAATCTAGATTAACAAAAATGAAAAATGCTATGTAAATCAATCAATTATTTGATTGGTTTTTTATTTACATAAAATTTAAAATGTTATAAACTTGTATTATGCAATAATCTGGAGGGCTTATGAAGAAATTTTTTGTTTTAGGAGTATTATTAATATTACTTGGTGTTACTGTTACATTAAAAGAAGATTTAATTAAGGTTTATAATAAATTATTTTTAAAAATTGGAACTGAAGTTGTGAGTCTTGGTGATAAAAATGAGTATTATAGAGATTACGATTTTGATTTTGTTCAAAACACTAATGATTTTTCACCAAAAAATAGACAAGACATTTTAAATATATATTATACTGCTATTAATGCTGGTAAAAATACATTTACATTCTATTGTCCAAGTAGTTATAAGGAATGCTTAAATGAAGTTGATAATTTAGCGAATGACCAAACTACTCTTTCTCATATTAATAACTTTGTTCATCCTTTTAATGGCTTTAAAAATATAGAAACAGAATATGACTCCTTGGGGAAAGTAAAAATAAAAATAGAAAAAAGTTATACTAAAGATGAGATTAAAAAAGTAGAAAAAAAGGTAAAAAGTATAGAAAAAAAAGTAATTGCTAGTAATTCTTCTTTGGAAGATAATATTAAAAATATTCATGATTATATAATTAATAATAGTAAATATGATTCAAATAGAAGTGATAATAATATAGTTAAATATAAATCAGATATTAGTTATGGACCTTTAATTGAAGGATATGGATTATGTGGTGGATATACTGATGCTATGGAACTTTTCTTGGAAGATTTAAATGTTAAAAGTTTTAAAGTATCATCAGAAAATCATGTATGGAATGCAGTATATTTAAATAATAGTTGGTTAAACTTAGATCTTACTTGGGATGATCCAGTAACTACTGATAGCAGTGATGTTTTAAATCATGATTTCTTTCTAATTACAACGGAAAAACTTACAAGTCTTGAAACTAGTCAGCATTCATTTGATTTAACAATTTACAGTGAATTAAAAGAAAAATAAAATTTTGACATATAAAAATCTCATTTCTTTTATCCAAGAAATGAGGTTTTTATTAGAAATAATTTACTTATATATATTAAATATTTTCAACTATAGAATAAATTTCATCATTTATTTCTTCTATAGTTTTTA
Organism: uncultured bacterium; assembly: GCA_905216155.1. GTDB lineage: Bacteria > Bacillota_I > Bacilli_A > RF39 > UBA660 > CAJMSU01. Next base: position 48,124 of record CAJMSU010000010.1, on the reverse strand, counting down.
TTTTATCTTCTTTAATACATTCTATTTTATCCCAATTATATAATTCTGCTAACTCTATGTATGCTTTTTCTGCATTCTTTAAATGTTCTTCAGAGTTTTCATGTTCATCGGTTACTTTTCTATTTTTTTTAAGTTGTTTTGAGTATTTAAGGGGCATATGTAAGAATATTGTTTTATCTGGTTTTGGCAATCCTAATAGCCAATACTCTAATTTATCAATCCATTGATACATATTAAATCTTTCATCTTTATTTAATATTTTACTTCCTTGATGGGCAAGATTAGACGTTGTATAGCGATCTAATATAACGTAATATCCTTCATTTAAATATTTTTCTGCCTTTCCTATATTATATTTTCTATCAGCAGCATAATAAAGACAAGCAATATGTGGATCTACATTAACTGCACCTTCTTTAAAATAACTTTCAGAAATTTCTGTATTTCCTAGATAAGCTCCACCTACAATTTTTCCAGTTGGAGTGTCATACATAGGAAATGACAATTTGATACATTTTTTACCTTCTGCCTTTAATCTTTTTTCTAATAAATTAGATTGAGTTTCCTTTCCAGAACAATCTGTACCTTCTATTACAATAATTTTACCTCTCATAATATCACCTCTTATATATTTTATCAAACATTTTTATTTAATAGTTAATAACATATTTAATTATACGAAAAAAATGTCTATTAGACACTTATATCGTTATTATTATCAAATGGCAATAAAAGACACTTTCTACTAGCTAGGTAGTCACACATATGAACAAAATTTTGATATTTTGTTTTAGGTCTTTCTAATACTTCTACTCCATTATAGTCTTTTGTCCATGGGCCCATATGAGTCTTTACTACATCACAAACAAATTCTATTTCTTCCATTTCTAAATCTAGTCTTTCTTCCATATCCATTATATATTCACTAATAAGTATAGGATGATCAAATCTAGTATACTTTTCTTCATTTAATCCTTTTTTTAACCCATCATGAAGAATTAAACCCATGATCATTAGATCTTTTTCTTTACTTGTATATTTATCGCCAATACATGGATCACTTAATAGTTCATATGCGATTCTTACTGCTGCCTTAGTATGACGAATAAGTCCTCCATTACCTAGAGCATACTCAGGATGATATTTACCAGTTGATGATGCTTCTACTTTAAAGAAGTAATCTGGTAATGCCTCTATCATGGTTATACAAGAATTTCTTATTTTTTCATCTTTTATATAACTTAGTTCTTTTTTAAACACTTCTTTTTTATTCATATAATACTCCTTCTAAAAATCTAACAATTATTTCATTACTTATATACCATTTATCTTCAGGAATATAAATAAAATTATCATCTTCTATTAGAAATTTTTCTTTTACTAAACTACTATAATTATAACATTTTTTTATATCAATGTTGAATTTTTCTTTAAATACTTTTTTATTAATTCCATATTTTCTTCTTAAATTTAAAATTATTTGATATTCCATATCATCATAGACAGATAAAATCTCACTACTATATTTATACTTTCCTTTTAAATAATTGGTAATGGATCTTGTATTTGTATATCTTTCATTATCTATATATCCACTGGCACCTAAACCAAATCCATAATATCTATTATTTTTCCAATAAGTATCATTATGGATTGAATAATAGCCTTTTTTAGCAAAGTTACTAATTTCATAGTGTATAAAATTATGTTGTTTTAAATAATTACATATATATTTATACATTGTGTAATCATCATCTTCAGAAATGTTTTTAATATTATTGATTTTTAAAATAGTGTTATTTTCTATCATTAATGAATATGTAGAAATATGTGTTATATCAAGACAAGTAATAAAATCAAGGGATTCTTTAATATTTTCTATTTTTTGATTAGGTAAAGCATAAATTAAGTCTATATTAATATTATTAATACCTATTTTTTTTGAATAATTAATTATTTTTTTTATATGTACTTGATCAGCTTTTCTATTTAAAAATTTTAGCTCATTATCATTTATAGATTCTAACCCATAGCTTATTCTGTTGATACCATACTTTTTAAATAAATCTAATTTTTCTTTTGTTGTACTTTCAAAATTGCATTCTATACTAAATTCTTTTAATTCACTTTTATCAAAAATATTTATGATATTAAATAACTTTTCTAATTGTTTTAAGGAAAGACAACTAGGTGTACCACCACCTATATAAATGGTATTTAACTTTTCTTTTTTATAATTTTTTTCTATTTCTTTTTCTATTTCATTTAAATATTTATCTACTATATCACTGTTATTTAATAATTTACAAAAATCGCAGTAAGAACAGATTGTATCACAAAAAGGAATATGTATATATGCTGATTTCATTTACTTTTTTTTATTACCTGTTGCTTTAAATTTATTTTCTTCTAAGGCTTCACTTTGATGTTTTTTAAAAATTTCTTTGGCAATATTATATTTTTTCTTGTCAATTTTCATCAATCTTCCTTCTAAATTTCTTTGAACAACGTACCAACTTAAGTTTTGCATTTTAGCAATTTCTTCAATTGTATAACCTGTAACTAAGTAATTATAGCTAGTTAAAACTTGGTTTATTACTTGTTTACTATCAGTAGAGAAAGATTTATTTTTCATCAATACATCAAATACTTTTTTATAATGTTTTATTGATATATCTGGAAGTTTATTGTGAATATATTCATGAACTGTTGTTTTACCTAATCCAAATTCTTTGGCAGTATTTCTTATTGAAGCATTATTTTCAATGATGTAGTTGGCAATTTTTATATATTTTATGTCATCTCCTGTGATATATGGTATGTCATCATTTAAGGTTTCATAATACTTTTTTATGTTGTTTCTATGATTAGAAACTTTTTTATTTAGGGTTTCATCTAACTTACAGTATACATCTAACACATACTTAACTACATCAATATCAATACATAGGTATTGTGCTAATTCCTCGTATGTAAAGAAATTATTTAAATATTCCTCAATTATACAACTTTTGGTAATATATTCTCTATTATCCATATAATTCACATCCTTACTTTGATGAGGTAGAAAGAATTGATAGGAATGCTTCTTGTGGTACTTCTACACTTCCTATTTGTTTCATTCTTTTCTTTCCTTCTTTTTGTTTTTCTAATAATTTTTTCTTACGAGTTATATCTCCACCATAGCACTTAGCTAAAACATTCTTACGCATTGCTTTAATATCAGTTCTAGCAATTACATGTTGTCCTATTGCTGCTTGAATTGGTACTTCAAACATTTGTCTTGGAATTATTTCCTTTAGTTTTTCTACTACTATCTTACCCCTTTGATAGGCAAAATCTTTATGAACTATAACAGATAAAGCATCTACTATTTCTCCATTAAGTAAAATATCCATTTTAACTAAATTGCTTTCTTTATAGCCAATTACTTCATAGTCAAAAGATGCATATCCTTTAGTAAAGGATTTTAATTTATCAAAAAAGTCATATACTATCTCTGATAGCGGTATTTCATAATTTACAGTTACTCTTTCTTGATCTAGATAATCTATATTAATAAAATTTCCTCTTTTATTTTGACATAATTCCATTATTGGCCCTATATATGTACTTGGTGAGAAGATACTAACTTTTACGAATGGTTCTAGTGTTTTACTTATTACTTCTCTTTTTGGCATTTTTACTGGAGAATCTACCATTACTTTAGATCCATCAGTTAATACTACTTCATATATAACGGATGGAGAGGTTGCGATTAAGTCTATACCAAATTCTCTTTCTATCCTCTCCTCTATTATTTCCATATGTAAAAGTCCTAAAAAACCACATCTAAATCCAAATCCAAGTGCTTTTGATGTTTCTGGTTCATATACTAAAGCAGAGTCATTTAATTTTAATTTTTCTAATGCTTCTCTTAAATCTTCAAATTTAGAAGAATCTATTGGATAAAGGCCTGAATATACCATAGATTTCATTGGCTTATAACCTGGTAGAGCTTTAGTAGCAGGATTTTTTTCTAGTGTTATAGTATCTCCTACATGTACATCACTTATACTTTTAATGGAAGCATATAAATAGCCAACTTCACCAGCTTTTAGTGATTTAACATTTTTTTCTTCTGGAGTGTTAATTGATAGACTTATTACATCGTATGATGCATTAGTTTCCATCATTTTGATGATATCGCCTACTTTTACTTCTCCTTCTTTTACTCTAATACTAACAACAACACCTTTATAAGCATCAAATACACTATCAAATATAAGAGCTTGCAGATTATTTTTACTGTTTCCTGTTGGTGCTGGTATCTTATTTATAACAGCATCTAAAAGTTCATCAATTCCAACACCAGTTTTAGCACTTGTTAAAATTATATCTTCTTTATTAAATCCAATATTTTCTAATTCATTTATAACTTTATCAGTATCAGCACTAGGTAGATCAATTTTATTTATAACTGGTATGATCTCTAAATGGTTATCTAATGCTAAATAGAGATTTGCTAATGTTTGAGCCTGTATTCCCTGTGTTGCATCTACTACTAGTAAAGCTCCTTCACAGGCAGCAAGTGAACGTGATACTTCATATGAAAAATCAACATGTCCTGGTGTATCAATTAGATTTAAATAATACACTTCGTTATTATGATTATAAGTTAATTGAACAGCATTTAATTTTATTGTAATTCCTCTTTCTCTTTCTAACTCCATTGAATCTAGCATTTGATCTTTTAATTTTCTTTTATCTATTGAGTTAGTTTTTTCAAGTATCCTGTCAGCAAGAGTACTCTTACCATGATCAATATGAGCAATTATACAAAAATTTCTAATATTTTTATTATTCATATTTAGTATCCTCCAGTTCTTTAATTATAACAAAAAAAGATAAATATTTCTACTTATCTTTTAATAATCTATACTACTACTATTAAAATAGTAATTGTTATTATCATCTAACTTAAAATTATAAGTAATAGTTGTTGCAATATCTTTATAATCATTAATAGTTATTGGTGTTTTTTGTAGTTGTTCTAAAGATATATTTTCTACATTATCAATTAGAACAGTGTGTTCATAATCACTATACACTTTATAACTATAGCTATTATCTTCATTCTTTTTATAAGTAACATAAATAATACTTTCTTTGATATTTATAGAATTGTTGTCTTTATACTCTGCACTTTTTAGTTTTTCATAATGTGGTTTAATAATTTCTTCTTGATTTTGTGACAGATCAGTTAGAGATAATATATATCCATCTAGGCTATTATCATAAGTCATAGTACCTTTATTTTTATTATCTATTGTAAAATCTAATACTATTGGTACTTCTGATGTTTCTATATATTTTATATTATTACCATACATTTTTTTAATAGCATTTTTTATAACTGATGACTTTATATAGTAAGTTTTTGTATTATTAATATCTTTTTCTAACACATCGTCTTTTGTTATAAATTGCATAGCATATAAGTATTTATCTAAGTTACTAATACTATCTTGTTCTACCTTCTTTTGTTTTATAAATAAGGTATATCTATTGTTATTAGGACCATAAGTTATATATGAGTAAAGTTTTTTTACATTTTTATCATTTATACTGATGGATTCTTTTTTTCCTTGATTTTGATTATTATTTGTTTTACTACCTGAAAAGAATAAACTAGATAGTAAAAATACTACTACTCCAAATACTAAGGCTATTAAAATTACAAAGATTAAAGATAAATTTTTATTATTCTTCTTTTTGCTTTTAAAGTTTAGATTTTCATATTCATCATCAGTTACATAATTACTTCTGCTTGGTTTATACATGTACTACACCTCTTTTTTATCACTATTTAACATAATAACTGTTGCTTTTTCTTTTAAATTAAGAGAAGATATTATCTCTTTTAATTTAGATAATTTCATTTTTCTTATTAAGTCAACTCTATTATAAATAACTTTATCATATCTTATTAAATCGTCATAGATATTATATGAGATAGGATTTACATAGTCAGTTAATTTAACTTCATTGGCAATCCACACTTTTTTCTTTCTTTCAAATTCTTCTTCACTAATATCAACGTTTTTAAAAACACTATCTACTTTAGAAATTAATTCTTCTTCTTTTTTAGTTGATGAAGTAAAGACAAAAGCTTTATGATCTTTAGTATCTTCTATATCCATATAAAAGTTAGTAGCTAATTCTGATTTTGTGATTTCTTCTTGAAAGTCTGATGATGAACCAAATAATAGACTTATAAGCATAACTAAATACAAATCTAATTCTTCTTTATTCTTGATTGTTAAAGATGATTTTGGTATTTTATATGATATTCCAACTTTAGGTACTTCAATGGAGGATTTTATTACTTCATGTTTTTTAAATATAGAGTCTGGCTCTTTTATTTTTAATGGTTTAGCAGTTCTTTTTTGTACTTCATTTTTAAATTTACTTTTAATGATATCTAGTGCTGTTTCAATGTTAAATTTTCCAACTATTAAAATAAACATATTAGATGGAGTATAAAAGTTATTGTAGCATAAATATAAGTCTTCTTTTGTTATTTTTTTTATTTCTTCTATACTACCACCAATATCTATTCTAATTGGATGATATTTATAAGTATTTTCTTTTAATTTTCTATCAAGTACGACATCTGGTCTATCTAAATACATTTTTATTTCTTCGGCAATTATACCCTTTTCTTTTTCTACATTTTCGTCTGTATAATATGGTTCGTTTACAAAATCAATTAAATATTTTAGATTTTCTTCAAATGATTTTGTTCCATAGCAATAATATCTGGTATTGTCATATGATGTTGAAGCATTAACACTAGTACCGGTTTTAGAAAAAAATTTAAAAGGATCTTCACCTGATTTTTGCTCAAACATCTTATGTTCAAGAAAATGAGCAATGCCATCAGGAACTTTTACTTTTTCCTTACTACCGATTGGTGTGAAGGTTGTAGTATTAGAGCCAAATTTTGTTGCATAAGTAATCATATATTCTTTTTTATCTTCACACGGTACTAATACGACTTTTAGACCATTTTTTAATGTTTCTTCATATACATTTAAATCTAAATTTTTAAGAGATGTCTTTTTCATTATCATCACCTTCTAACAAAAATATAGTATCAATTTTAACCTTCTTTGCAACTTTTATAATCTCTTCTTTTACTACTTTATTCATTTTCTTTCTTTTTGTTTCTAAATCATCTGTATTAAGTAAATCCATCATAAAATAATTATAGATAACTCTACTTGGAGACTCTAGCGTTGTATCAAGTGCTGTTTCATAAAACTCTTTTGCAACTTTCAAATCATTTTCTGTAAATTTACCTTTTTTCATAGCATTCATGTCTTTTTCAATAAGTTCTATTGTCTTTTTATAATTTTCTTTATCTATACCAGCTCTTATTAATAAAACATTATCTAATTTATTAGGTACAGAACCGATTGTATAACAAAGTGAATTTTTTTCCCTTACATCTTTAAAAAGTAGAGAATCAGTATATCCTCCTAGTATTACATTATATAAACTTAATACATAATTTCTTTCGTAATCATCTAAATTGTATAATCTGCACCCAATAGCTAAGTTTGATTGTTTAGAATTAATAGTCTCTTTTACTATGTTCTTTTTTTGTTTTGGTTTTACTTCTTCTATTCTATATGGTGCTTTTTGCTTTTTAAATGTTTTAATTTTAAAATTAGTCTTTAAATACTCTATAAACTCTTCTTCATCAATATCACCTATTATAAAAATATCTACTAAATCTTGTTCTAACATACTTTTATAATACTTATATAGATTTTTTTCATCAACTTTATCAATATCATTTATATAACCTAGCATTCTATATGAAGATGGACTATTGCTATCCATTTCTTCAAACATTCTTTGTACACTATATCTTTGTGAATCTTCTTTTTGTTTTTCAAGAGATGTTTTATAAAGAGATTTCTGTATATCTAATTTTTCTTTATTAAATTTATTATCAGTAACATCTGGATTAAATAATACATCAAAACAAAAATCTAATGATTTGTAAAAATTACCTTTTTCTGTATATTTATCATTTAATACTTCTAAATAAAAATCTGTATTAATATAGTTACCTAATCTACTATTTGATATTGATATATCAGCAGCATATAGATCTTGAGCTTTTATTGTTAAAGCTTTTTTTGTTTTATAGTTTTTACTGGACTCTGTAAGCATATTACGTAAAAGATTTCTAATAGTTATATCTTCTTTTTCTATTTTTCTTCTAAAATTTACTTGTAAGGTAATTGTTTTAAATTTCTTTGTTTTTATAATATGTACTTTATATGCTCCTAAATCTTTTTTTATATATTGCATAACTTTCCTCCTAAATGGCTGATTCTAATGCTAATTTAATCATATCATTTAATGATGTTTCTCTTTCCTCACTAGTTAGACTTCTTTTATCATATAATGAATCAACTACAGTCATTAAACAAGCTGCTTGTCTATTTAATTTTTTAGCTACATAAAAAAGACCAAATGATTCCATTTCACATGATAAAAACTCATCATGTTTAAAATTACTTCTAAATTCATCTATATCATCACAATATAAGTCAAATACATCACTAGTAATAGTTTTACCATATTTACAAGAAATATTATTTTCTTTTGCACAAGTTAATATTTTTTCATTTAAAGTACTACTTGCATCAACATAATCAACATCTTGATCATCTAATAATTTAGGAAAATATGTTTTACAAAAACTTCCCTTTGATAATATTACATCAAGTAATTTTATGCCTTTATGAAAAGAGCCACTAGTACCAATTCTTATAATTTTTTCTACATCATAAAATTTATATAATTCATATGAATATATACCAATGCTTGGAATTCCCATTCCAGATGCAAATACTGTTATCTTTTTATCTTTATAATATCCAGTGTATGCATACATATTTCTAACACTATTAACAAGTTTTGCATCACTTAAAAAATTTTCTGCAATATATTTTGCTCTTAGAGGATCTCCTGGCATAAGAACAGTTTTTGCTATATCTTCTTTTTTACTTTCTATATGTGGTGTTGCCATAATATCTACCTTCTTTCTTAATTTATTATATCAAAACTATTCAAAAAGAACAATTACATAAAATGAGAAGTGTCTATTTACTCCTCATTTTCGCCTGTTTCTAATTTAATTAACACTTCTCTAGGTTTAGAGCCATTAACAGGACCAATTACGCCTCTTTCTTCTAATAAATCTATAATTCTAGCAGCTCTATTATATCCTAGTTTAAAACGTCTTTGTAAAAGTGACGCACTAGCTTTTTGATTTTCTACTACAAATCTTTTTATTTCATTATATAGTGGATCATCATTATCAACATCATCTTTGCCATTAGAAGATACTGTAGAAGATGATGATTTATCTATAGCATCTAAATTTAGTAATGAATCATCATATTGAGCTTTTTGTTGACTAATTGTATAATCTATTAATCTTTTAATCTCATCATCATTAATAAATGAACCTTGAATACGGATTGGTGAATTCATACCAATTGGTAAAAATAACATATCACCCTTTCCTAAAAGTTTCTCTGCTCCTGTTTGATCTAGGATGGTTCTAGAATCAATTCCTGATCCTACTGCAAATGATATACGAGATGGAATATTAGCTTTAATTAATCCTGTGATTACTTCAGTTGATGGTCTTTGTGTTGCTACTATTAAATGAATTCCAGCAGCACGAGCTTTTTGAGTAATTCTTAAAATTGAGTCTTCAACTTCTTTGGCTGCTACCATCATTAAATCAGCAAGTTCATCTATTATTATAACAATATATGGTAATTTTTGTTTTAGTTCGCTATTGTTATCTTTATTGTATTTTTCTACATAATTATTATATCCTTCAATGTTTTTTGTTTTACTTTCACTAAATACTTCATATCTTCTTTCCATTTCAGCTACCATTTTAGCAAGAGCAATTGATGCTTGTTTTGGATCTGTTACAACAGGTCGCAATAGATGTGGTATTCCATTATAAACTGATAACTCTACTACCTTTGGATCAACCATTACAAGTTTTACTTCATCTGGTTTAGCTCTCATTAGAATAGATGCGATTATACCATTAACACAAACTGATTTACCAGAACCAGTTGTTCCTGCTATTAACATATGTGGCATTTTATTTATTTCACAAACACCAATGTCACCCATGATACTTTTTCCAAGTGGTACCATTAATTTCTTATCAGGAGATGACATCATTAACTTACTACTAATTATTTCATAAAAACTAACTGGTGTTGCTACATCATTAGCAAATTCTATTCCAACAGTATTTTTACCAGGTATTGGTGCTTCTATACGTACATCTTTTTTTGCTAAAGCTAGAGCAATTTCTCTATTGATTGAAGTTATTTTATTAACCCTTGTACCTGATGCTATTTCTAATTCGTATTGAGCAACAGTTGGACCGATATGGACTTCTACAACTTTACCAATAATTTTAAAGTCTTTTAGAACTTTTTCTAATATTTCAATATTTTTTTCTACCATACTGCTATCAGTATCTTTAGCTTTTTTCTTAGGTTTATCAAGTAATGTTAATGGTGGCAATTGATATGATTTATTAGTTTTTACAACTTCACTTTTTACTGGTTCTTTAATTTTTTCATCTTTTACTTGTGTTGTATCTATTTTATCTAAGTCATTGATACTAGTAATTTTAATTTTTTTATCATCAGATTCTTCATTTTCTTCATTGCCGTTATTAATAATTACTGAAGGTTTCTTTTCTTTTTTAGGTTTGTTTTTAATTTTTTCTTTTTGAGTTTCATATTTTTCTTTTATAAAATCTATTATAGAAAAGCCTGTAAATAGACAAATTCCTGATATCATAAGAACAATTGAAACTATTTGCATCCCGGTATATGAAAATAATTTATCAAAAAGTATAGCAAAACAGCCACCTATTATTCCTCCACCTACTGCAAACCAATTTTCTAGAGAACCATTATTCATAATACTATTAAATCCTGATACCAATTGATTAATAGTTTCTCTAAATATTAAAATCATGTTACCATCGTTTTGTAAAACAAAACTTTGATGAGCCATAATTAAAAAGCCTAAGACAAAAATATATAGACCAATTAATTTTGTAGAAAAGAAATCGGGCCACTCTCTTTTTAAAATTAAATATCCACCTACTATAAATAATACTACTAGAAAAACATTATAAAGCGATCCTACTAAAAAGAGTCCAAATGATGCAATCAGTCTACCAGCTGGGCCATATTTTCCTATTCCTAATATTGAACATAATAAAAATACAACACCATAGAGTTCAGCACTATATTTAAAAGTAGTTTTTACTTGTTTTTTCTTTTTTTTCTTTGCCATATCTTTTACTCCCTTACTATGATAATTATAACACTACAAATATAGAAAAGTAAAATAAAAAAAGAGCAACTTATGCTCTTGATACATATTTACCATCACTAGTTGACACAAGGATTTTTTCTCCTTCATCAATAAATAATGGCACTCTTACTACTAATCCAGTTTCTACTTCAGCGTCTTTTAATGCATTGTTTGTTGTATTTCCTTTTACAGCTGGTTCAGTATGTGTAATTGTAAGTTCTACTTTATCTGGTAAATCAATTCCTAAAATTTCTCCTTCATAACTTGTAATATATACTTCTAAGTTTTCTTTTAGGAATTTTGCCCCATCTCCTACAGCTTCTTTTGAAAGCTCTAATTGTTCATATGATTCCATGTTCATGAAATAATATGTATCATTCATTGTGTATAAATATTGCATTAATTGTTTTTCAATTCTTGCTGTTGCAACTTTTACACCTGCATTAAATGTTTGCTCAAAAATAGCACCAGTTCTTAGGTTTTTAAGCTTAGCTTTTACAATAGCAGCACCTTTTCCAGGTTTTACATGTTGCGTATCCATTACTATATAAATATTTCCCTCATATTCAATAGTAATACCATTTTTTAAATCATTTGTGCTAATCATTTCATTTGCCTCCTATAAATAAAAAATAAGTATTTGACTTATTTCTTTTCCTTATGTGTTGTATGTTTTTTACATCTAGAACAATATCTATTTAATTCAAGACGTTCAGTTGTATTTCTTACATTTCTTGGTACTCTGTAGTTTTCTTCATGACATTCACTACATACTAGAGTCTTCAATTGTCTATTTCCTACTTTAGCCATTCAATTTCCCTCCTTACACGCCTATAGGTATTATAACAGATTTTTACTAAATTGCAAAAGGTTTTTAGTAATTCTTAATAATTTTATAAAAATATTGAAAAGCTAATAAATTTCATTAGCTTTTCTTTTTATTTAGTATATTGATATGATGTTTCATATTCAGATGATGTTGTAGGATATGCTGCCATATATTCAACCATTTGTGATGCTATTTCTTCATTAGACATACTAGGTGCATTTTTATCAAATTCTTCTCCTGTTTTATTAGGATCTGGTAATTCTTCATCAGCACCATCACCGTTTGGAGTATAACTACCATCTTTTATTTCATCAGAAGTTTTGTCATCTTTTTTATAGTCATCATCTATATGAATATTAGAATTAATCTCATCATCTGTTTGACCAGGTTTAATATCTTTCATATCATCTGTTGTCTTTTTATTATTGTCTTCAACCTCTTTTTTGACGCTTTCTGCTTCTTTATCTGCTTCTTTTTGCATATTTTGTTGATTCTTTTTGGCCTCTTTTTCACCTTGTTGTTTGGCTTCTTGATTTTGTTTTTTTATTTCTTTATCTACTTTTTGTTCTGCCTTTTTAACTGCTTTTTGTCCTGCTTCTTTAACTGCCTTTTTTCTACTTGCTGTTTTGGTTTTTGTTGTTTTATGTTTATATGTTGTTTTAGTTACAGTTTTTACGCTCTTAGAAGTAGATGATTTTTGTTCATAAGAATAATTACCTGTAAATGAATTTTCTGAATTATATTCAAATTTTGCATTAACTTCATTTTTGAATTTTGATAGTTTTGTTATTTCTCTTTCCTTATCTGATACATTATACCAATTGTTTTCTTTTAATTCATTTATCTTAGCTTTTTGATAATTTTTATATAATGGATTGTTTGTATCAGTTTCAGCACCATTTAGAATTTCTCTTGCATTCTCAAAACTATCTTTTGCTTTGTTACATAATCCTGTGTCATTAAAATAGGCAATAGCTTTATTTGATAAAGTATGGTCTATTTCTAGATTTTGAAATAACATTTCTGATGCTGCTACTATTGGAGTAACAGATAATTTATATGATTTAATTGACTTTCTACTATCGCCATGTGATATACCAACTTCTCTTTTATTTTTAGATATTGGAAAATCTTTATATAATTCTTTATAAAATTTATTAACTGCATCAATTTGTTCTTGACCATGTTTTTCTTTAGCATCTAAGAATAAATTGTTATATTTATTATAAAAATTCTTGCCTTTTTCACTATTAATTAATTTATCTAAGTTAATTGGTGTTTCTCTATCTTCCATTACAAATGATCCCATTAATTGTAATGTAGCATTTTTATAATATCCATCGTAATTATCAACGTTAATTGTACTACCATTAAATATTGCTTTAATTTCATCTTTTGAAAAGTTGTTGTAGGCAAGATTTAATGCCATAACTTCATTCCATTTTAAAGCAGGTCTAATATTAGAACCTTTATCTTGAACTTTATTAGCAAAACCACCATTAAATATGTCTAAGAATAATGAAATTTTATTCATTTCATCTAGTTGAGTCTCATTTGTTGTAAGTTTTTTCAACTCTTGGAAATTCTTAGCATTTTTTGATTTTTGAGCTAAAGATACTAATTCATCATCAGTATAATCATGAGTTGTAGTGTTAGTTGCTAGAGCTTCTTTTGTTTGATTATTAACAGCTTTATCTGGTTTGTTTTTCTTAAAGAATGTTGTTGCACCATAAACTAATGATCCAGCTATTATTGCTGCAGCGGTTCCAATAGCGATAGCTTTTGTTTTGAATCTTTTAAATATACCCTTTTTCTTTGATTTATCTTTATTTTTTGAACTAGTAAATTTGTCTTTAATGTTATTTAATTTATCTTTGACAAATGGAATAAATCTAATTTCTTCTTCATCATCAAATTCATTATCATCTTCTATATTTTTTTCTTCTATTTTTTTTGGCTTTTCTGATTCAATATTAGTATCATCATCTCCAAAATCTATTAAATCAATAACTTGATTATCTTCTTTTTCTTCTGATTTTTCATCCTTTTCATTTAGACTTTTATCTTCAATACCTAAAATATTACTGTTATCTAATTTTGGTTTAAAATCATTAAATCTTTTTTCAAAATCAACACCAGTTGTATAATGAATTTTATCAGATGATAACCCATCTTTTAATATGTTGGCTTCTTCTTCACTAATACTTTTAACAGTACCATCTTTATAGAATACACAAGCTTGTCTTCTTTTACCATAATTATCAAAGAAATCATAAATAACTATATTTTCAATACTTTTATAATTATTAAAGTTTTTTTCAAATACTTTACCATCTATATGATATATCTTTTTACTATTATTAAATTCTTCTATTGTTTTATAATTTTCTTGTCTTGCAAGTCTTATAACTTCTTTTTTTCCTTCTTCTAGATTGTAATCGATTGAACTACCATCATCATAGAATACACAAACTCTGTTTGTAATTTTATCTCCATTATAATATTTATATTCTACTATATTTTCTATTTTTTTATTCATAAACTCACCCCATTACTTAGCTTTCTTTTTATTTCCAGTGTAATACCAACCATCATTTAATAGATCTTTGTCATCATATTTACTCCATTTAGTTTTAGATGAACCTTTTTTCTCTAATGTTCTGGTTTTAGTGCTTTGATAACAAACGGTTCCATACATTGGTTCTTCTCTTGATGCTTTTTCTGTTACTGTAATATAACCATAAATTGGAATTGTTTTTGTTACATAACTTCCACAACTAGCTGAAACAGTTACATTAGATGATGATGTGGTTTCTGATGATGAAGTTGTTTGACCTGGTGTTGATGTAGTATTTGTTACTGTTGATGCACCATTTGATAAAGTATATTTAGCATAATAATAATTTGGTAATGATGTACATGTATCTTGACAGTAACTATAATCAGCACCTACAAATTTATATGATGTTGTAGCAGTATCACGAGGTGGATTTTTATAACTAGCTGTTCCTTGATATATCCAAGATCCACCAGAATTATTTGTTTCTTTATATACATTATTAATTGTTTCATATCTAGTAGTTGTAGTTGTTGCGTAAGTAATATTATTTATAATAACGTAGTTATATTTAGAACATGATTTTTGTTGATATGAACCAGTTTGTTTTAATACTTGTCTTGTTGTTGTATATTCTTTAGTATAAGTACCAACTTTTCTTTTGGCATCTAGTCTTTGTAATTTCTTTAGGCAAGTTACATCTTTATCATTACAATTAATTTCTTTAGTAGAACAACTTGTTTTACTCCATGATGACCATGATGTCCATTTAGAAAATTTTGCACCAGTTGTTTTCTTATATTCATAAATATATCCTGGTTCTTCTTCAGGTGGTGTTGGTTTTGGATCAGATGGTTTTGGATTATCAGGGTTGGTTGGATTTGACGGACTAGATGGATTATTTGATGTTTGTCCATTATTATTTTTCTTAATAGAAACTATTTTTTGAGGTTTAGAACCTTTTACTTTAACATTTGTATATTTCTTTTCACAAACATCTGAATTACAATAATTGTAGCAACCTAAATGAACTAATATATAGTCTTCTTTATCACTACTTTTTAAATTTACCTTAAGTAAATATTCATTATCCATTTTAGTTATTTTTACATAACTCTTTTCTACATCACAAGCTTTATTATTTTTATCTATAAGTGGTGTAATTAATTTAAGACCAATCATATCTCCTAATGTTAAAGTGT
Organism: uncultured bacterium; assembly: GCA_905216155.1. GTDB lineage: Bacteria > Bacillota_I > Bacilli_A > RF39 > UBA660 > CAJMSU01. Next base: position 32,103 of record CAJMSU010000010.1, on the reverse strand, counting down.
AAGAATCACCTACTTCTTGTGGTAATCTTTCATTAGTATAATAAGATATTGCAGCATTTTTCATCTTCTCTAAGTTGTCAGCAAATATCTGAGATGTTAACGGTGAAATATCTTGACACTTATTGCCTTCACAACCTTTAATTGTTGGTGTTATAAATTTTGGCAATAACCAAATTAATAAAAATACGAAAATTATTATTAAAATTAATTTCAATAGAAAATCTCTAAATGGAAATCCTCTATCTTCATATTCCTCTGTATACATAAAATACCCCCATTCGACATATATGTCCAATATTCTATCATAAAAGAGCTTGAAAGTCAAACTCTTTTTCTTAAAATAACAATGGTAGAACCATCATTAAAATTGTCTATTTTATACTCTTCTACTAATTTATTTTTTCGTAAAACTTCTTGAGTTGTTTTTTTTAATATTCCTTGACCTATTCCATGAACTATTACTAACTTATAATTTCTCATAGAATAATTATCATTAATAAATTCATTTATTTTATATTTAGCATATTCTCTATCAAAACCATGAAGATCTATGGTAGGTAAATTTTTATATAAGTTTATCATATTTTAACACCTCACTTAGAGACGGAATAGAGTTATTAGCAGACAGTTTTTCAGTAGATAAAGCAGCTGCTACTGATGATAACTTAATTACTTCTTCTACGTCATTTTTTCTAGTTATAAAATATGCAAAAGCACCATGAAATATATCTCCTGCTCCTGTTGAGTCAATTGATGATGTTTTTATAGTAGGTATTATTTTATATTCATCTAATTTAGTAAAAGAACCATATTCATCCATAGTAATAATTATGTTATTTTTAAAAAATTTCTTTAATATATTAAAACATTTAATCAAACAATCTAAATTGTTTACATCTATTTTTTGTTTAGTGAACTCTTCAGCAAATTCTTTAGAGCAGATAACATAATCAACTAATTTACCTAACTTCTTTACATTTTCTGTTACTTTTCCGGCATCTAATATTTTAATAGCATTTTTATTTTTATTTATAACGCTCATTGCTGTTAAATAAAAAGTTCCATCTAGTAGAATAACATCAGCATTAGATATTATTTTTTTATTAAGTTCTTCTTTATTATTTTTATTAGTAGTTATAATAGTTCTTTTACTATTACTTTTGTTTACTAAAATAAAACTTATAGGAGTTTCATAGTCTTTTACTTTTTCAATATACTTACAACATACTTTCATATTTTTTAAATTTTGCAATATTTTTTTACCATAAATATCTTTTCCAACTACACTATAAAAAGTAACTGATTCATTCCATTTAGATAATAAGCAAGCAGCATTTAAAGCTGATCCACCAGCACATTTTATTAGATTATCTACTCTACTTTTTTTATTTTCTATTGGGAACTTATCTAGTGGTAATGTAATATCATAAGTTGAATTTCCTACACAAATAATATTCATTTTTTCTCCTCCTAAAATATCCATGTATCAAATAATTTTATACTATCTAAATAACTATTACTAACTTTTATTCCAGATATTGCTGGATAATATATTATAAATACTAATATAACTATAGCTATATAAACATACATAAATATATTATTTTTTATCTTTTTACATAAATCATTAAATAAATTAACTATACTCAGCATAACAAATGGTAATACTGGAAAAAAGTGATATAAAAACATACATCTACCAATAAAAATATATGGTAAATATAAAGATAGAGCTCCTACTACTATAAAGAAGGAATTTTTATCTTTTTTTATTATCATTTTACCTATTGTATATAACAGAGTAATTAATCCTAACCAATATATAGCAATATTACCAAGAGCAACTATTGTTCCGTGAGAATTATTACTAACTTCTCCTTGATAGTACCATACTGGTTTATATGTTACTATCCAAGTATACCATTTAGAAGAAAATGGATGTTTAGCATTTAATGTAGAGTGATATTTATACATATTTTTCGTTTGAATGACAATGTTTTCTATACTATTTGTATAAGTATTTTCTACATTTGGAAATAATAGATAACTTCCAATATAAATAACAAATGGTATTAATATATAAAATACACAACACTTTAGTAGTAATTTTATACTTATTAATTTGTTTTTAATTACATGGGTAAAAAATATTATTGCTAAACCTAACCCTGCAAATAAACCTATCCATTTTACTGAAGTTGCACACCCAAAAAATAGGCCTGAAAACATGAGATGTTTCTCGTTTGATTCACTAATATATTTATACATAAAGAAATATGATAGTAAAATAAATAATACTAAAATACTGTCTATGGTACCGATTCTTGTCTGAACAAAATGGAATGTATCAAAGGTCATTAATAATGCACCAAGTATAGAAAATTTTCTTTGTAAAAACATCTGTTTACAAAATAAATACATTATAACTATCATAAGAATACCACAAATATTAGATACTAGTCTGTAAAAAAATGGAGACATATTATTAAAGATTTTTATAGGTATTGCCTGAATTAATTTTCCAAGTGGTGGATGTACCCAGTCATATGCTTTCAATCCATTTGCGTATTCATATGCAGTTCGTGCAAAATAAATTTCGTCAAAATAAGATGAGTTTAGATAGTTGATTTTTTTTGGTGTTTTTCTTTGCTCATCTATTAGATTGTTCTTATTTTTATTTTTGGAAATCACTTTATCGATTGCTATTTTATTTAAATTATTATCATATAGAGTTACACTACCAAGAGTTGATTTTTGTAGAGATTTTATTTTTAAATATTTAGCATTAGCTTTCAACTTTTCATCGTTCCAACTAAAAGCACCATTACCTTTATATGTTGCAATATAATTATAGTCAATATTATTAGTAGATGATGTTATTTTATAAGTACCGGATAAATTACCATTAAAAAATTTTATATTTTCAACTTTTTCTTTATCTTTTAATTTTAGAGTTATCTCTTCTTCTTTATTAAGAGTTAAAAATGTCCAAGGAGAAGATGTTGTCCCTAAATTTATAAATGATAACACACTATAAAAAGCAATTATAACACTAAGAATTATAAAGTCTATCTTATCCATTTTTTTATTTTTTGTATTTAATATTTTCTTTATACTCATCATATATATTCCTCTTTTTTAGTATATCATAATTATTAAAAGAAGAAGAAAAAAACTGTTATAAATAGTTGATGTTATCAACAATATAGCAGTTTTTTATTTTTTAAATAATATTATCTGTTTTATTTTATTATATTTTTACTACAAGTATAAGTTACTAAAAAATATCCTTCATATATAAATATATTAGTATTGCTGTTATAATAACAGCTTTTAAATTAAAATTAATTTCCATTGTTTTTAAAATAATATTACTAAAAATAATATCAAAAGAAAAAGTAGTTGATACAACCACACTTGGAGCGAAAAAAATAGTCATTGTCATTGAAAACAATTATGGAAAGGCAAGAGATTATCAGTTCTTTGTGAAAGTCAAAAAGGCAAAATAATATCTACTAATAGTTGTTATAACTAAAAGAATTGAATTCTATCAATCTTTTTTTGTTGTTCTTCTTTTACATTCACTAGTTAAACCAAGTTTATCTGATACATCATCCTGCGTTAAAAATCTAAATTGTCTTACAAATACAATTCTTGATTTCTGTGATAAATCTCTTAATTTGGGCTTTGTATATATTAATCGCTTTTTTTATACCTCCAAAAACCTATCACACATATATATTTTTTCACATAAAAAGACTGAGATTTGCGACATAAAAGTCATCTCAGTCTTAAAATTATATATAAACATCAAGAATAAATGTTTTTTAATGACTGTATTTTTACATTCAGGTATGCCATTTCTATACCTTATAATATCGTCATTCGTAATGATTATACGGCTTAAAAAAACTTTTGTTCTTTTATCTATTTTTGCGTTCCTGACTTGATAGCAGCTTGAGCAGCAGCAAGTCGTGCTATTGGTACTCTAAACGGAGAACAAGATACATATGTAAGTCCAATGTTATGACAAAATTCAACACTTGATGGATCTCCTCCATGTTCACCACATATACCTAATTTAATATCTGGTCTTGTTGATCTTCCTTTTTCAACTGCCATTTTTACAAGTTGTCCCACTCCTACTTGATCAAGTTTAGCAAATGGATCAGATTCATAAATTTTATTTTGATAATAACTATCTAAAAATTTACCTGCATCATCTCTTGAAAAACCAAATGTTAATTGTGTTAAATCATTAGTTCCAAATGAGAAAAATTCTGCAGATTCTGCTATTTCATCAGCAAGTAAGGCTGCTCTTGGAATCTCAATCATAGTACCAATGTGATAGCAAATATTGGAATGCTTTTCTGCTTTTACTTGTTCTATTTCATCTTCTACAATTTTTTTGACAAAGTCTAATTCTCTTTTTTCACCTATAAGTGGAATCATAATTTCAGGGATTATATCATAGCCATCTTCTTCTTTTACTTCAATTGCAGCTTCCATTAATGCTCTTGTTTGCATTTTAGCAATTTCTGGATAAGTAACAGCAAGTCTGCATCCACGATGTCCCATCATTGGGTTGAATTCATGTAAATCAGCACATTTTTGTTTTAAGTGTTCTACTGTTACATTCATGTCTTTAGCAAGAGATATAATATCTTCTTCTGCAGTTGGTAGGAATTCATGAAGTGGTGGATCTAGATAACGTACAGTCATTGGTAGACCTTTTAATTCTTTATACATAGCCTTAAAATCACTTTTTTGGAATGGAATTAATTCACTTAGTGCCTCTTCTCTTGTTTCTTTTGTTTCTGATAAAATCATTTTTCTAATTTTTGGAATTCTATCTTCTTCAAAAAACATATGTTCTGTACGACATAGTCCAATACCTTCAGCGCCTAAATTTATAGCGTTAGCAGTATCTCTTGGATTATCGGCATTTGTTCTTACTTGTAAAACTCTAGCCTCATCTGCCCATTTCATAATTCTACCAAAGTTTCCAGATACTGTAGCTTCTTCAGTTTCAATATCTCCATCATATATTTTTCCAGTTGAACCATCTAGAGAAATATAATCTCCTTTTTTATAAGTTTTACCATTTAATTCAAAACTTTCATTTTCTTCATTTATTTTAATATCTCCACAGCCTGACACACAACATGTACCCATACCTCTAGCAACAACTGCAGCATGAGATGTCATACCTCCACGAACTGTTAATATTCCTTGAGCAGCAATCATTCCTTCGATATCTTCTGGTGTTGTTTCAAGTCTTACTAAAATTACTCTTTCACCTTTCCCTTTTATTCCTAGCTCTTTTGCCTCATCTGCAGTGAAAACAATTTTTCCGGCAGCTGCACCAGGTGATGCTGGTAGGGCTTCTCCTATTACTTTGCCATTTTCTAATGCTTGTTTGTTAAATGTAGGATGTAATAATTGGTCAAGTGATTTAGCATCTATTCTCATAACAGCTTCTTCTTCAGAAATTTTATTTTCATCTACTAAATCACAAGCAATTTTTATTGCAGCTTGGGCAGTTCTTTTACCATTTCTTGTTTGTAGAAAATAAAGCTTACCTTCTTGAATTGTAAATTCCATATCTTGCATGTCACGATAATGGTCCTCTAATTTTTGAGCAAGTTCCATAAATTGTTTATAGGATTCAGGCATTTCTTGTTCTAGTTTTGTGATTGGTTGTGGTGTACGAACTCCTGCTACTACATCTTCTCCTTGAGCATTTATTAGATATTCTCCATAAATTCCTTTTTCACCTGTTGCAGGATTACGGGTAAAAGCTACTCCAGTACCAGATGTTTCTCCCATGTTTCCAAATACCATTGTTTGAACATTTACAGCAGTTCCCCAATCTCCAGGAATATCATTCATTCTTCTATATACTATAGCTCTTGGATTATCCCATGAACGAAATACAGCCTTAACTGCACCCATTAATTGTTCTTTAACATCTTGTGGAAATTCTTGCCCATTCATAGCGTTTTTGTATACTTCTTTAAATCTTTTTACTAACTCTTTTAAATCTGAAACAGTAAGTTCAGTATCATATTTAATGTTTCTTTTTTCTTTTTGTTCATCTATTATTTTTTCAAAGTAAGATTTTGGTACTTCCATAACTACATCTGAATACATTTGTATAAATCTTCTATAAGAATCATAAGCAAATCTTTCATTATTAGTTTTTTTAGCAAAACCTTCTACTGCTTCATCATTTAATCCTAAATTAAGAATGGTATCCATCATACCAGGCATTGATGCTCTAGCACCACTTCTTACTGATACTAATAATGGATCGTTTACATCACCAAACTTTTTTTCTTCCATTTCTTCTATTTTTTTGATTGATGCAAATATTTCTTCTTCAATTTCTTTAGAAATAGTTTTACCATCAGTATAATACTTTGTACATGCCTCAGTTGTTACAGTAAATCCTTGTGGTATTGGTAATCCTAAATTAGTCATTTCTGCTAAGTTAGCACCCTTTCCACCTAATAAATTTCTCATTTCAGCATTACCTTCACTGAAAAGATATACATATTTTCCCATATGATCCTCCTTAATATAAATTTAGTATAACATACTAAATAAATTATAAACTATATTTTTTTAATTTTTTGTCAAAAAAAATTATTAGTCTAACCCTAATAATTTTATAATTTCATCTTTAGAAATATACCCAATATTTTTATTAACTTCTTCTCCATTTTTAAACACAATAAGTGTTGGTATTGACATAATACCATATTTTCTTGCTATAGCCTCAAAGTTATCTACATTTACTTTTACAACTTGTAAATCATTATTTTCCTTAGCAATTTCTTCAACTATTGGTGAAATCATTCTACATGGACCACACCAATCAGCATAAAAATCAACTAATACTTTGTCATTTTTTATTAATTTATCAAAATCAAGTTCATTTTCTAAATAAATCATAAATCCTCCTAATATTTATTAACTATACTATCTATATTATGTACATCTTTTAATTTATCTAAAACTATTAATTGTTCAACTGTCTTTTTATCTACTACTTTATGCTTTAACATAATATCTAATGCTTTAAGATTGGCATCATTTATAGAAATTTTATTATTACCAACAGCATCTGTTAAGTCATATATTTCAGTAATAGATGTACTTATATTACTTGTCTTTTTAGATAAAATTGGTGTTTCATAAATTATTTTGTTTACCATATTGCTTCCTGTAAATAATTCATTATTATGAAGTGGAATATATAATGTTAAAAGAATAATAAATAATGTAATATAACCAGATATTAATGCTACTACTGCTCCTAATATCTTAGAAGGTAAGATAAATATGATAGTTAGATTAAGTAATTTTTGGATAATTCCTGATACTTTTAATATGATTTGATATATTCCAAATAGTATTCCATATACTATAAAAAAGCCAATTAGTTGATAAAGTAAGATGTTTAATGTTACCATTCCCTTTAAATTAGATGAGAAATTAAAGAATGGTAAATATTTGCATAAAAAGTTACCAACATAGCCTTTTAGGTAAAAGCTAATTACAAAAACTAGAATAATACCTACTAAACTTACAACTTCTTTGATTACACCTTTTTTAAAACCTACTATGGCAAACATTATTAATAGTAAAATTATAATTATGTCAAATATATTCATAAAATCATCTCCTACTTTTTTATTATATAATATTTTATAGAGATATGCTATAATAAATTGAAGGAGATTTTAAATATGAATGTTGTTATTAAAGTAAATGATGAAGTAAAAGAAAAAATGATAGAATATTATAAAGATAAAATTCGTGATAAAAAAATTCCTTATGCTGTTTTTCAGGCACAAGATGAAGATACAGTAATCACTTTATATGAGTCTGGAAAATGTATGTTTCAAGGGACTAGTGCTGATGTTGACGCTGCTATTTGGGGTGTTGCCCTTGAAAATACTAAAGAAAAGAAAGATGAAAAGAAAAAAAATGATTTAAAATATTATAATTGCTCATCTGTTGGTAGTGATGAAGTTGGGACTGGTGATTATTTTGGTCCTATTGTTGTAACAGCAGCATTTGTTACAAAAGAACAAATACCTTTTCTGGAAAAATTAGGCGTTGGAGATTCTAAGAAAATTGATGATAATAAAATATTGAAAATAGCACCAGAAATTGCAAAAAAAGTTAAATATAGAAGTGTTATTTTGAACAATTCTGAATATAATGAAAAATATGATAGAAATACAAATATGAATAAAATTAAAGCAATTCTTCATAACCGTGTTTTATATCAATTAATACAGGAAGAAAGACCAAAAATAGATTATATTATAGTAGATCAATTTGCAAAAGAAGCTAGATACTATGAGTATTTAAAGGATCAAAAAGTAGTGCAAAGAAATATTACCTTTATGACAAAGGCTGAAGATAAAAATATGGCTGTTGCTTGTGGATCTATTATTAGTAGATATATATTTTTAAAAGAATTTGATAAAATTTGTGATAGTATTCATATTCCTATTCCTAAGGGAGCTGGCCGTGACGTTGATACAATTGGTGAAGAAATAGTAGAAAAATATGGAGAAGAAAAGTTAAAAGAAATTGCTAAACTTAATTTTAAAAATACTGATAGAATATTACATACTTTAATATATTAATTTATAATAACAAAAAAAAAGAGAATAAACTCTTATTTTTTTAAGCAATATCATCTAATTTGTCATATGCATCCTTAGCTAAATCTTTTGCCATATCTTTCATGTTGTCAACCATATTAGGATTTTTCTTCATGTACATATAACTAGCAGCAGCCATTCCTGTCAAAACTGCCATTGCCATCATTTTATTTTTTGTTTTCTTTTTCAATCTTATCACCTCTAATTTTATTATGGTGATATTTTTTTATTTTATACCATTTATTAAAAATTCCTTAATTGTTGTTCTTCTTATATCGCTATCAGTATTATCAACTGCTTTTTTTAAAGCATTAACATCTCCAACTATATATAACTTCTTCTTACTTCTAGTTATTCCAGTATATACTAATTTTCTATAAAGCATTTTATTAAATTGTTTTACTATTGGCATAATTACAACATCAAATTCACTACCTTGAGCTTTATGAATAGAAATAGCATACGCTAATCTAAACTTATTAAAATTTGCAGGAGTATATTTTACAGTACCATAATCAAAATCTATATATACCTCTTTTTTAGGATGAAGTATTATTCTAGATATTATACCAATATCACCATTATAAACATTTTCATCAGGCATATTAGTAAGTTGTATTACCTTATCACTTTCCCTAAATATTGTCTCGCCTATTAAAATTTCTTTTTTTGTTTTATCTTTTTTATTAAAAATATCTTGTATCGCATTATTAATAGAATCTATACCATTTATTGTTTTATACATTGGTGCTAGTATCTGAAATTTTTTATAATTTAAATCCTTATATGTTCTAGATATTTCTATAATATTATTTATTACCTCATCGTCTTTAGCCTCTATAAAAGTCAAATCATCTTCTTTATTAAAAACATTTTTATTAATAACGCCACTTCTAACATCATATGCCAAAGACAAAATATTCGAATCAATTCCCTGTCTATATAATTCTTTCAATTCTACAACAGGTAATTTATTACTAGTTATCAAGTCATGCAAAACCTGTCCTGGTCCTACTGATGGCAATTGATAATAATCTCCTACCATTATTACTCTACAATTAGAAGAAATTCCTTTAAATAAATTAGCTAATAAATAAGTATCTATCATACTTGCCTCATCTATTATTACAAGTTCCACTTTACTTTTATTATACTCATTAACTTGAAATTTATTGGTCTCTTTTTGCCATTTTAAAAATCTATGAATAGTAGATGCGTTTAACAAAGTAGTCTCACTCATCCTCTTTGCAGCTCTTCCAGTAGGCGCTAAAAGAGCTATTTTTTCATTTAATTTTTCATAAGACAATTTATACATTTTTCTATAAAGTTCTGTTACACCTTTCATAATAGTTGTTTTTCCAGTTCCTGGTCCACCTGTTATTATTAAAAAGTTTTTATAACTACTTTGTTTTATTGCCTCTTGTTGGTCTATATTATACTCTATATCAAAATAATTTTCTAATTCAACAATCATTTTATCTAAATCTTTTTTCTTATCCAAATCTTTATAAGCTAACAGTCTTGTTCTTTTTACTATTAAATTTTCAGCTTCATACATTTCTTTTAAATAATACCTATCTTCACTAATTATTATATCCATATCCATCTCTAAACTAGATAAAGCACTATCTACTTGATCGTCACTAATATTAACAGATAATATTTTAGGAAGTGTATTTTTTATTTCTTCTTTATAAAAGTAACTATGTCCATACATATTTGATACTTCTTCCATAATATAAATAATTGCTGACTTAATTCTAATTAAATCATCTTTTTTAACTCCTATTGATAAGGCAATTTTATCTATTTTTTTAAAATTTAATTCAACAATATTCTTTATTAGACTATAAATATCCTCATCTATTATACTTCTAGTCTTTTCTTTATAATGATTATATATAATCATAGCTTCTTTTGTTGAAAAACCTATTTCATTTAAATATATTATGGCCTCATAACTTGCTTCATATTCCTTTAATTTATTGTGTAATGTTTCTATATTCTTTTTAGTAATTGTTGGTATTAATATCAAATTAGAAGGATTTTCTAGTATTACATTAAGTGTATCTTTTCCAAGAACTTCTACAATTTTCTTGGCTTTTTTTTCACCAATCCCCTTAAAAAGTCCAGATGTTAAAAACTCTATAATAGAATTTTTTTCATCTGGTTTACATCTTTCATAACTATCTACATTAAATTGTTCACCATACTTAGGATGATTTACCATTTTTCCATAAAAAAGATAGGTATCTATGTCATTTAATTCATGAAAATAGCCCGTAAATGTAATTGTTTTACCAATATAATCACTATACTTTTCACAATTTGTATCACTTACTCTAAAAAGTCCTATATGATAGCCATTACTATTTTCATAAATGCTTCTTTTATAATTGCCTTTTATAAAAATTTCCATATACTACCTCCTTATTATATTATTACATTTTTTTACTATTTTTCTTATTATTCTCCTATACAATAAGGATAATCAATATCAGTTATATTTAAATTATGGAATGTATTATGCTCTAAATTACTTTTTGTCTTTACATGTAAATAATTTCCTGTGTGTCCATAACTAAAACCATCTTTTTGATCTTCTATTAAAACTTCAACTGTTTTCCCAATATATTTTTTGTAATATTCTATTTCTAACTCTTTTGACACTTCCAAAAGTCTTCTAGCTCTTCTTTTTTTCTCATCATTTTGCACATGACCCGGAAGATCACATGCCTTTGTTCCTTTTCTTTCACTGAATGGGAATACATGTATTTTTGTAAATTTTAATTTTTTACATGTTTCTATTGTTTTTTCAAATAACTTATCATCTTCTCCAGGAAAACCAACAATTACATCTGTTGTTATAGATATATTTGGTCTTATAGCTCTTATTTCTTCTATTTTTTTAAAATAATAATCCAAATCATATTTTCTATTCATAAGTTTTAATATTTCATTACTTCCAGCTTGAAGTGGTATATGCAAATGATCTACTATAACATCATTATCTCTTATAACATCTAATACATCCTTAGTTAATTCTGTTGCCTCAATAGATGATATTCTTAATCTTTTTAAACCATCTATTTTTACTATTTCTTTTAATAAATCAGCAAATGTTGTATCTATATCAACACCATAATTTCCTGTATGAATTCCTGTCAATACTACCTCATAATAATTATTTTTAACTAGATTTTTTATCTCTTCTATTACTTTTTTACAATCCTTACTGCGACATTTTCCTCTAACAAATGGAATTATACAATAACTACAAAAATTTTCACATCCATCTTGAATTTTTACAAATGCTCTAGTTCTTCCTTCAAACGTAGTTATATTCATATCTTCAAATTCATCTTTAATATTTTCATATACTTTTCTAATTTGTTCCTTTTTCAAAAAATATTCATCTAATAATTCTACTATCTTTGATTTGTCCTTATTACCAATTATTATGTCTAATCCCTCTATATTAAAGTCTTTATTCGCCTCTATAAAACACCCCATAGCAACAACACAAGCATGAGGATTTTTTCTAATGGCATTTCTAATCATTTTTCTAGATTTTACATCTGATGTATTTGTTACTGTGCAAGTATTTATTATATAAACATCACATGTATCTGAAAAACTTTTAATTTCATATCCTGCTTTTTTTAATAAATCTATTACATATTCACTTTCATATGCATTTACCTTACAACCAAGTGTCAACACTCCAACTGATCTCATTTTACCACTACTTTCTTTTTAGACATTTTTGCTTACAAATTATATCATATTTAATAAAATTTTACAAACCAACAAGTCCTTCTATTTCTTAGCTTATTATACCTAATATTTATTTTGGTTACAACTTATTTTAAGTAAATTGTTACATCTATTTTTATATAATTTTTATAAAAAAAAATACTTGCAAAAAGTATTTTCTCTATGGGTTAAGTCTATTAGGACCACGGAATAAGAATTGTGTTTCTTTAACACTAGGTATTCCAAGTAATAACATTGTAAGTCTGTCTATTCCTATTGCAAATCCACCATGTGGAGGACAACCATGTTTAAAGAAATCTAAATAGAATTTAACGTCATCTCCTAAACCTTTTTCTAAAGCATTTTTTACTATTTCTTCATATCTATGTTCCCTTTGAGCACCTGTTGTTATTTCAACACCTCTCCAAATTAAATCATATCCTTGAAGAATTCCATCTTTATCTCTCATATGATAAAAAGCTCTTTTCTCAGCTGGAAAATCTGTAACGAATAAAAACTCTGAATTAAATTTTTCCATAGCAAGCTTATAAGTTAATCTCTCAGCTTCAGTTGTTAAATCATTCTTTTCACTATCATCTATTTTATAATCATACCTTTCTTCTAATTCTTTATAAATGTCAGCTAATCTCATCTTAGGAAATGGTACAGTAGGAACAACTATTTCACTATCAAATAATTCTTTTACTGCATCACCATATATTTCATTGGTTTTTTCTAATGCATATTTTAACATTTCAGCTTCTAGCTTCATAACGTCATTAAAATCATCAATATATGAAAATTCGACATCAAATGAAGTAAATTCAGTTGCATGACGAGATGTATTAGAATTTTCTGCTCTAAAACATGGTGCAACTTCAAATACTTTACCAAAACCTGCAGCTAGTGCCATTTGTTTATAAAATTGTGGACTTTGAGCAAGATATGCTTTTCTATCAAAATATTTTACTTCAAATACTTCAGAACCAGATTCACTAGCAGCACCAATCATCTTAGGTGTATGAATTTCAGTAAAACCATTATTGTATAAGTATTCTCTCATATATCTAACTAATGTACTTTGTACTTTAAACATTAATATATTCTTATCACTTCTAAGATCAATATATCTATAATCAAGTCTAGTATCCAAGTTAACTGTTTCCAAGTCTTTATAATTAAATGGAAGTTCTCCTTCATTTTTACTAGTAACTTCAATAGTATTTGGAATTAATTCCATTCCATTTAATTTAACTTTAGGACTTTCCATAATAGTACCAGTAACTTTAATAGTAGATTCAACTGCTAAATTATTAACTATTTCTACTAACTCTTTATTTGCCTCTTCACTTTTTTCAATAGTAATTTGTACCTTTCCAGTAGCATCTCTTAACACTACGAATTGTACCCATTTTAAATTTCTAACTTCATCAACAAAACCACTTACAGTAACTTCTTCATTAAAATGATTTTTTAATTCACTAAGTGCAATACTTTTCATTATTCTTCCTCCTTATGATGACAATGACATTCTTCACTGCAACAACCATCTTCATGACCACAACTGCAGTCATCAAAACCATCTGTTCCTGCATTTATTTTTTCATCTAAGTAATAAATTAAAACATCTAAACTAATAATCTCTTCTTCTTTTGTTTTATTATTTTTTATTTTTACCTCATTATTATTTAAATCTTCACTATTTAAAACACATGTAAATTTAGCATTTAATCTATCTGCTTGTTTAAATTGTCCCTTTAATCCACGATTTGTATATTCTGTATCAACGATAAAACCGGCCATTCTTAATTCTTGTGATAAATATGCAGCATATTTCTTTTCATCTTCATTAACATACATTAAGAATAAATCTATATCTTCTACTATTGGCAGCTTAACCTTTTCAAGTTCAAGAGCCATTACAAGTCTACCAATTCCAGATGCAAAACCAACACATGGAGTCTCTGGTCCATCTAATTGATCAACAAGTCCATTGTATCTTCCACCAGCACCTATTACATTATTAGATCCAAATCCTTCTACTTTTGCCTCTATTTCAAAAACTGTATGATTATAATAATCAAGTCCTCTTACTATATTAGGATTAATTTCATATTTAATTCCTAAAATATCTAGATAATCACATACTTTTTCAAAATGATCCCTACTTTCATCATTTAAATAATCTAAAGTCTTTGGAGCATTTTTTAATATAGGATTATCACTATCTACTTTGCAATCTAAAATCCTTAATGGATTCTTTTCAAATCTTGTTTGACAATCTTCACATAATGTTGATATATGAGGTCTAAAATAATCAATTAGAGCTTGTCTATAATTATCACGCGAAGTTTTATCACCTAAAGAATTTATATTAACTTTTAATTCTTTTAATCCTAACATTTTATATATATTTACAGCTAGAGAAATAACCTCAGCATCACTCAATGGATCATTACTACCTAAAACTTCAACACCAAATTGAGTAAGTTCCCTATCTCTTCCTGATTGTGGTCTTTCATAACGATACATTGTACCATTATAATAAACTTTTACTGGTTGTGTAGGTAAAGCATACATTTTATTTTCAATATAACTTCTAACAACACCAGCAGTACCTTCTGGTCTTAATGTTATATTTCTATTACCCTTATCTGTAAAATCATAGCTTTCTTTAGTTACTATATCTGTAGTATCACCTATTCCTCTATGAAATAAATCAGTTGCTTCAAATATTGGCGTTCTTATGTAATTATAGTTATATTTTTCCATAGTAGCATCAATAACACTTTCTACATACTTCCAAATCTTTGCTTCTCTTCCATAGATATCATTGCATCCTTTTTGTCTTTTTATCATAAAATCCTCCTTTAAAATAAAAAGATGGCACTTATTAAGGACGAAATAATTCGTGGTGCCACCTTATTTTATACTCTTCATACTTATATCGTAGTTACCCGGAATTCTTTTTTTGTAAGTGTCTTCATAACAGTAAATTAAGTATTTTCACCAACCATACTTTCTCTATAAATTTATAAGTTACTACTCTTCTTACAGAAGTCACATATAGTATATACTAGTTTTTTTAATTTTTCAACCAAATATTTAAGTTTTATTTTTTATTATATCTTAACTTTTAACTACTTTTTTCTTAATATTATAAAATATATAAGTTATTATAGAACCAATAAATGCCATGATAATATCTATCATTGTATCATTTACACCTTCTGTTTCATTATGTTGAAATCTAGTATGTAATATCTTATCAGCACTAAATTCACATATTTCCCATATTCCTGCTACCATGAAGATAAAACCAAAACAAAATATTAATTTTGCTACTTTATCACTTATCTTTTTATAATTAGAAAGTTTTAATGCTATAAACATTGTATAAACACCTGATGAAAAATGCATTATCGAATCAAAATTAGCTGTTTTATTATATAGATTAGCACAGCATCCAAGAAGATAAGCAAAAAAGATAAAAATATAATAAATCGTAATATCAACGTTTTCCAATTTACAAATAAATTTTCTAACTATTACTGGTACCAATATTAATGGTATTACTGATAAATAAGTAAGCATTCTACTTGTCCTTGGATCTTTTATCATAAATATAATTGTTCCTATTAATATAATAGATGCGACTATTTTATTAATTAATTTTAAACTCTTATCCATTATCTTTTTCTAACTCCTTATAATTTACTTTACCTAATAATGTTTTAGGTAGGCTTTCCCTAAATTCATAATCCTTTGGTATTGAAAATTTTGATAATTTTTCTTCACATAAATCTTTAATTTCATGTTTTATTTTCATACTAGGTTTAACACCACTTTTTAAAACAATAAAAGCTTTTGGTATTTCACCTTTATATGGATGTGGAATTCCTACTACTGAACATTGTAAAACATCATTATGCGATTCAATAACTTCTTCTATTCTAGATGGATATACATTATAACCATTTGATACAATCATTCTTTTTAATCTTTGGGTAAAATAAACTATTCCATCTGGTGCTATATAGCCTAAATCCCCTGTATGCAAATATATTCTTCCATCACTATGCTTCATCAAAACCAAATTTGTTTCCTTTTCATTATTTAAATATCCTAGCATAATTGTTGGACCTGATACACATATTTCTCCTTCTACACCAATATCTACTTCTTCATCCGTTGCTGGTATACAAATTGAATATTTATTTCCAGGCATTGGAACTCCAATTGAACCTTTTTTATTAGAATCTCCATATGTATAACAAGTAGCAGCTGTTGATTCTGTCATACCATATCCTTTTGATAACTTTATTGTAGCGTTATGTTTATGTAAAAAATCATTAAATTCATCCTCTTTTTTAGATGCTACTGCATCCCCACCATTTATACAATATTTTAAAAATGATAAGTCTACATTTTCTAAATCCCTACTATGCACCATAGCATCCCATAAAGTTGGAACACAAGCAAGTACAGTTGGTTTTTGTGTTTTTAATATTTTAATAAATCTTTTTATATCAAATTCTGGCATTAAAATATTTTCAATTTTCATACACATTCCAGTATGCACGCACACACCAAGTCCAAAACCATGAAAAATTGGTAAAATAGTAATAATTTTTTCTCCTGGTTTACAATTATCAATATTAACTTCACATTGAACTTCTAATGCATTAAAATTAGCATTAGATAAAACAATTCCTTTTGGCGTACCAGTTGTTCCTCCACTATGAAGTATAACTGCAGGATCATCTTTTTTCATATGATTTATAATTTCTTTTTGATATGACATACCATTCATAACAAATTCAGCCCAATATATATAGTTTTCATCTCTTCTTTTAGGCTTTTTTATTCTAAAACCTCTACTAAATTGATAGCCTATTGACCATAGCATAGGCATTGAATCTTTTGCTGATACCACAATTGTTTTTAATAATGATGTCTCCTTTATTATATCTTCTACCTTTTCATAACACATATCTATCATTATTAATATTTTAGAATTTGTCTCATTCACATATAATTTTATTTCATCTTGTCCTGATAACGGATGTACCATATTAGCAATAGCACCTATATTATTACAAGCATAAAATGCAATTAAAGCCTCAGGCGTATTTGGCATGCATATTGTTACTACATCTTTCTCTTTTACACCTAGTTTTAAAAGACTCTTAGATACTAAGTCAACTTTTCTAAAAAATTGTTTATATGTCATATGCCTATCAAAATAAGAAATACAGTTCACGCTTTTACTATCTTTAGTCTTTTCTTTTAAATACTCATATATTGTTCCATCAGGTGTTTTAATACCAAGTCTTACATCTTTAGGCCAATAATCTGTATACTTTGGTCTTTTCTTAAAAAATCTTTTTATGAATTTATTCATATCTTCACCTTACCTATCATTTATAATTATATCAAAAATATTAAAAAAATAGTAATTAATTACTATCTTATTTTATAAAGTTTCTTACTATATATTTTTGCAAAATTATCTTTTGTGAACTCATTATTTATTAAATACCTTTTATCAAAATATTTACCTCTATAATTATTATAAAATTTTTCTCGTTCTTCCTTAGTATCTAAAAACTCACTTACTATAGCACCATAGCAGTAATTAACATCCTCTTGTAAATCTAACTCAAGAGATTCTATAGTATCACCACTACAAGGAAATTTTTTTGGAAGTAGTTCTTTTATCTTTTCGCCATTCATATTTACATATTTTTCATTGAAAATAACTTTATCCGGTAATAAAGATAATATATAAGTTGCTAAAATCTCATCATAATCTTTCCAATATAAATCTATTATTGTATCTATTGCCTCATCTTTTAAAATGTTATTATCAATTAAATAATGAAGAAATTTCTTTTCATGATATTTTGAATTAACTTCATTATATACTGACATTAAATTTTGATTATTAATCTCATTAATACTATATTTTTTATTTGCAATATTAAAATCATCTATATGCCCAAACTCATGAATCAAAGTAGTCATAGACATTACATCATTAGAAAAATTATTTAAAAATATAAAACTATTCTCATTATTCATTATATTAAGAGCTTCTCCATTATATAAATCATTATTGTCAAGCTCAAAAATACGCCTATTTTTAACTAATTCCTTAAATAAATCATACTTATTTACACTTCTCGCGTACTCCAGCATAATGTCATAACATTCACAATCAGTGAGATAAGTAGTTTTCATGCTTCTATAAGTATCATCTATTTGGCCTAAATTCTCATCAATTACCGTTAATATATCCTTTAAATATTTTTGGTGGAATTCTTTATTTTGTATAAAATTTTTCTTAAAGTTCTTATAGTTAGATGACATTTTTTGGGCATAGCTTGTTAATAAATATGGCTTTTCAAGTATACTAATATCAAAATCAAAAATACTTTTATCAAAATTGTCTAATAAAGCCATTATTCCTTCAATTGACGCCAATGCTGCCATTTGATCTTTTAACTTTTTATGTTCTATTATATATAATAAATTATTTATTTCTTCTTTTAATTTTCCATAATCATCTGTAACTATATTCATATATACCCCAATTAATTTGTATTTTTAATTTTTTTCATGCTTTTTTTAAGATCTTGTTTAAAGAATAGATATGTTGTTCTACATAACAAGTAACATGGAAGTGCAGCGATTATTCCAAAAATTCCTGCCAATGTACCACCTACACTAACTACCATGATAGTAATTAATGGATTAACATTATTTGTTTTTCCATAAACTTTTGGTGAAATTAAATATCCATCTAATTGTGGGAAGATTAAACATATAATTATTGTACCAATAAGTACTTTTGGTGAAATTAAGCTGGCCGTGATTATAGCAAGTATGTTAGTAGCTAGACCACCAAAATATGGAATTATAGTAGTTATACATGCAAGTATTCCTAGTATTAACCAGTTTGGATGTCCTACTAAAAAATACAATATACTATACTCAAAAAACTGAATAATCATAAATATACCTAAGCCTTTTAAATAATTACCAATTTCTTCATCTAAACATTTTACATAGTTATATGATTTTTTATTTATTGATAACAATATATTCTTACATCCTTCCCTTATTTGATCCATATCAGCTAAAAAGTAAATAAAACCAACAAAGCCAACAATAAACTTACCTAGAAAATCAATTGATTTTGAAATAATATCTATAGTTGTAGAAGATGCTATTGTACCTATATCCTTTACAGTATCATTCAAAAAATCAGTTAATTTTATTTCAAAATTGCCAAGATTTACATGAAATTTATCACCAAAATTAGAAACTATTTCAAGTAATGATTTAGCAAAGTTACTTGCTTGATCATATAAACTTGGTAATGTAAGTACTGCTAAAAGTCCTACTATTAAAATAAGAGACATTACAACAGTGGTTACTGATATTGATTTTCTTACACCCTTTTTCTCTAATAACTTTACAATTGGATATAAGGCATAAGCAAATATAAATCCAATTATAAAAGGTGCTAATACTGATAAAATTTTAGTAATAATTACTATCCATAAATTTATATTAGAAAGTCCTATATATAAAAGTAGCATTAATGCTGTTATATTTATTAATTTATAATTTAACTTATTTCTTGTCATAATATCACCTTTCTAACCAGATTGTTGTTGGACCAACATTAGTAATTGAAACTTCCATATCAGCACCAAATTTACCAGTTTTTACCTCTATATATTTTTTTAGTTCATTATTAAATTCATCAAATAAAACTTCTGCCTTATCACTTTTTAATGCTTCAATATAACTTGGTCTATTCCCTTTTTTTGTGTTTGCATATAATGTAAATTGTGATATTGATAATATTTCTCCATTACAATCTAAAACACTTTTATTCATTATATCATTATCATCAGGAAAAATTCTTAAGTTTATTATTTTTTTAACCATATATTTAATGGTATCTATGTTATCGCCTTCGGTAAATCCTACCAATAAAACTAGGCCATTTGATATTTTCGAATATATCTTGTCATCAACCACAACGCTTGCTTCATTGCTTCTTTGTACCAAAACTCTCATCTTATTAATCTCTCAACTTTCTCAATATATCCTAATTTGTTAAATGATAACATAAGTTTATCTAACTGTTCCACTCCAGTTACATAGATTGAAATTTCATAAACTACTTCATTAGTCCTATTCATTGTCTTAATTCCATCAACATTAATATTCATCATAGATATCATTTGAATTATATCTAACATATGATTATCAGTTGTATTAGAATAAACTAAAATATTAGCTAAATATCTCTTATTAGTATTACTATTCCAAGAAACATCAATAGTTCTATTATCAAGTAAAGCTAAATTATGACAATTAATTCTATGTACTGTAATTCCATTTCCTTTTGTAATATATCCGATAATTTCATCTCCATGTATTGGATTACAACAATTAGCAAGATTTACCTTTACTTTATCTATTCCATTTACAATGATATCAGCATCAATTGATTTCGGTGCTACCTTAACAACTTTTGGTGCTGGAACTTCTTGAATTTTATCTATTATATTAATAACAGAGTTTGGTGATTGCCTACCATTCCCTACTGATAAATAAATTTCTTCTAGATTATCAACTTTTATTTGTGAGCATATCTTTTTAATATTTTCATCTGTAAAGAATTCTTGAAAAGATAATTTTCTTTTTCTTAATTCTTTTTCTAAAGTATATTTTCCTCTTTCAATATATACTTCTCGTTCATTTTTAGTAAAGAAACTTCTAATTTTATTTCTTGCCTGAGTTGTTTTTACAATATTAATCCATTCTTGTGATGGAGTTGAACTTTTATTAGTAATTATTTTAACTATATCATTATTCTTTAATTCATAATTAAGTGGAACAATAGCATTATTAACTATAGCACCAGTAGTTGTTTCACCAACTTTTGTATGAATTTTATAAGCAAAATCAAGTGGTGTTGCATCTTTTGGTAATTCTATTACATCTCCTTTTGGAGTAAATACATAAATATTATTATTTAAAACTTCATCTTTGACGCTATTAACAAAATCTTCACTACTCATCTTATCTTTTGATAGATCAATTATTGATTTAAAAAATTGTAATTTTTGTTCAGTTGTTGACTGTAGATTAGCAGCTGTTGATGAACCTTTATTTTCTTTATATGACCAATGGGATGCTATACCATTTTCTGCAACTTCATCCATATCATAAGTTCTTATTTGAATTTCAAACAAGTATCCATCTATTCCAAAAACTGTAGTATGAAGTGATTGATACATGTTTGGTTTAGGCATAGCTATATAATCTTTA
Source organism: uncultured bacterium (assembly GCA_905216155.1). GTDB lineage: Bacteria > Bacillota_I > Bacilli_A > RF39 > UBA660 > CAJMSU01. The sequence goes on along the minus strand of CAJMSU010000010.1, from coordinate 10,309 downwards.
AATCTTCTTGGTAAAGGTCTAAACTTTGAATGAATAATTCCAAGAGCTAAATAACATTCTTGTTCTGTATTTACCAAAATTCTAAGAGCCAATAAATCATATATATCACTAAATTTCTTTCCCTTATTTAACTTATTGTAAATACTATAAATACTTTTAGATCTACCCTTTATTTCATGCTTTATATTATGTTCATTTAAAAGATTAACAACTTCATTTTGCATATCATAAACAGTTTTATCTCTTTCAAGTTTTGTTTTATTAAGTTTTTCTGCTATATCATAGAAAACATCTGGTTTTAAATATCTAAGAGCTAAGTCCTCAAGTTCACTTTTAATTTTATGAATACCTAAGTGATGTGCTATTGGAGCAAGAATTTCTAATGCCTCTCTAGCTTTTACTTTTTGTCTATCCTCAGGAGTTGCCCATAATGTACGCATATTATGAAGTCTGTCTGCAAGTTTTACAATTATTACTCGTACATCTTCACTCATACCTACTATTATTTTTTTATAATAATCTATTAAATATTCATTTTCTGTTGAAAAATTAATTTTACTTAATTTAGTTACACCTTGTACTAATTTAGTAACTGTTTTACCAAATTGAGCTTCCATTTCTTCTTCAGTACAATCACAGTCTTCAAGTACATCATGTAAAAGACCAGCTGATACAGTTTCATAATCTGCATAAATTCCTGTTAATATCAAAGCAACGTTTAAAGGGTGAGTAATATATTCCTCACCACTTTTACGATATTGTCCGGCATGCTTTCCTTTAGAAAAGATATATGCTTTTTCTATAAACTCTAACTCATCTTTATTTTCTATATATACTTCTAACTTTTCTTTAACGTCATCAAAAGTTATAGTGTCTTTTTTCATAGACAAAGGAACCAACTCCTCTCCTTAACAGTTTATGCCTTTAATTTCTTTTTCTTGAATTTCATCAGTATAAATAATTTTTTTCTTAGTATTTTTTCCAATATGTTTAGACTCTAGTTTCACAAAAAGTGATGTTGCTATAAAGATTGATGAATATGTACCAACAATTAGTCCAAACAACATAGCAAAGTTAAATGTTAATATTTCTTTTGATCCTAAAAATATTAATGCTACTACAGGTATGATTGTTGTAACTGATGTATAAATTGTTCTTGTAAATGTTTCTCTAATACTCATATTACAAATATCTTTTAACTTTTCTTTAGTTAATTTCTTGTAATCAACCTTAGATAAATTTTCTCTAATTCTATCAAAGCTAATAATAGTATCATTTATAGAATAACCAATTATAGCAAGTAATGCTGCTATAAACATTGTTGAAACTTCTAATCTAAGTATTGCAAATAAAGCAAATATCATTGCAACATCATGCATTAAAGCAACCACACCAGATATAGCATATGAAAATTTAAATCTTACTGATATATATAGAATAATTCCAAGTAACGCAATTAATACTGAAAGAATTGCATTCTTAATTAATTCTTGTTTTACTAAGTTTGATACAACACCAATATTAGTTTTAGCATTATATTTTTGTTCAAAGTAGTCTCCTACTTTTTTTACTTTATTTGTATCAAGAGTATCACTTATCCTAATATCTATCTCATCACTAGATTTTTCTATATCCCTTAAATTTAAATTAAGATTTTTAATATCTTTTTCTAAGTCAGACTTACTTATATTTTTACTTGTTTCTATTGTTATATCACTACCAGATCTAAAATCTATACCAAGATTTAATCCCTTTACTCCAATCATAATAGCACCAATTAAAATTATAAATATAGAAAAACAAACAAACTTTTTATCATGTTTTAAGAAATTAACATTTTTAAAGGGGATTTTTTTAACTTCTTCATTTTTACTTACATTAGGTATATCTTTTTTATCTACATTAATAAATAATTTTGTTTTATCATTAAAGTATGATGTTTTTACAAATAAATTTAAAAGTATTCTTGTAATAAATACCATTGTAAACATTGTAACTATTATAGTAATTATTAACATAGTAGCAAAACCTTTAATACTAGATTCACCAAATATAAACATAATTATTGCAACTATTAATGTTGTAAGATTAGAATCTAAAATTGCTGAAAAACTTGATTTTGTTCCCTCTTTAAAAGCAAGTGGCAAACTCTTTCCTTTATAAAGTTCATCTTTAATTCTTGAAAATGTTACTACATTAGAGTCAACAGCCATACCAATACCAAGTACCAAAGCAGCAATTCCAGGTAATGTCAAAACACCGCCTACTACCCAAAATATTAAGAATACTAAGAAAGTATATAGCATCATAGATACTGCAGAAATAAATCCTGCGAATCTATATACAAATATTAATATTAAAACAATTCCTACAACACCAATTACACCAGCAATTAATGTTTTTTGTAATGTGGCATCTCCAAATGATGCTCCTACTGTTTTTGATGATATTTCAGTTAATTTTGATGGAAGTGAGCCACTATTTATTAAATCAACTAAATTAGAAGCTTCCTCATTTGTAAAATTACCTTGAATAATTACATCACTTGCAAATCCTTGTGATACCCTTGCAGCACTTAAACAACTAGAATTGGTTGTACCACATGATGAACCTTCTGTTTTATAACTATTTACCCCATTCTCATAATCTAGCCATATTACTATAACATTTTGTTCATAATTCTTTACCTTACTTGTAACAGAATAAAATTTGTTTTTATCTTTTACTGATAATAATACAGCTGGATTACCAGACGAATCTTGTGATACTTTAGCTCCACCTGCTGTTAAAACATCACTCGTCATTAATAAATTATCATCTGCATCCCTGAATGATAATGTAGCAACTGTTGATAATTGTTTTCTTGCCTCTTCCTGATTTTTAACACCAGCAAGTTTAACTCTTATTTTATCATTTCCTTCAGTGATTATTTCCGGCTCACTTACTCCTAGACTATCAATTCTTTTACTTAATGTCTTATATGTAGCAGTTAATTTATCCTTAGTCATTTTAGAACCATCAATAGAATCTGCCTTATATAAGATTTCAAAACCACCCTGTAAATCTAATCCAAATTTTAGATTTTTAAATAATGGTACAAATGAAAAACAAATTCCCACTACCAAAAGTATTAAGATAGCAGCAGTTATAATTACTTTTCGTTTAACATTTTTTACTGTTTTTTTAACTTTTGTCATTATTACACCTCTTCTAAATTATATCTTCCTCATCAAAGTATTGTGTTCTTCTTGTTCTCTGTAATTTTCCTTTTAAATATTCATCTATTTTTTTATTATCTACATGTAAAATATCACTTACAATATCAGAAAGCATTAAGTCCTTTGATTTTAACCATTTATTCTCAATCAAATAATTCCATATATCCTCTATTTTTATATATGGGTAACCAAGTCTATGCATTTCCATACATTTAGCAGAAAGAGCCGGTTTTACTCGATTAAAAAGTTCTTCTTTACTATTAAAATCAAAATCCATATAAACTCACATCCTTTGATCTCATAATCATTATACAAGAAATATAAAAAAAATTAAATAAAAAGAAGCGTTTTTATTTAATTTTTACTTAAAATTTTAAGTTTTAATATGCCATTTTAATTTTTTTACTTCGATTGTTAAATAATTTACTTATCATCTTCACTATCTTCTATTTTTGCTCTTGGAAAAGCATTATAATATACCTCTTTCAATCTATCAGTTGACACATGTGTATATATTTGTGTTGCACTTATGCTTTCGTGACCAAGTAATTTTTGTACAGATAACAAATCACATCCTTCATTTAATAAATGTGTTGCGAATGAATGTCTTATCATATGAGGTGATATTTTTTTAGTAACTGATGTCTTTTTTATAATATTATCAAGTATATATCTTATTCCTCTTTCTGTTAATGGTTGACCATTATTATTTAAAAATAAATAATTAGTATTTTCTTTATTTAATTTTCTATACCCATCTTGTAGATATAAATCAAGAACATCTTCACAATATTCTCCATATTCTACAATTCTTTCTTTATTACCTTTTCCTAAAATTATAATTTTTCTTGTAGATTTTTCTATATCATTTACTCTTATCTTAACAGCCTCACCGACTCTAATACCAGTTGCATAAAGCATTTCTAATATAAGTCTATCTCTTTGTCCTAATGGTTTTGATAAATCACAAGCATTAAATAATTCCTCTAATTCATTATACTCAAAATATCTTGGTAATTTTTTTTCTTTTTTAGGACCCGTTACTAACGAAAAAACATTTGTTTTTACAACATTTTCATTAACCAAAAATTTATAAAAACCCCTTAGTGCACTCAATTTTCTATCTATTGATGTATTAGTATCTTTTCTATTTTCCTTTAAATACATTAAATAAAATCTAATATCACTATATACTACATCTACATAATTTATATTTTCTTGTTTTAAATAATTTAAATATTCAACTATATCTGTTTTATAGCTATTTACTGTATAATCAGAGTATTTTTTTTGATACATTAAATAATCTAAGTACTTATTTAAACTGTCCATCTTTGATGCCTCTACTATCATTATCTTTTTCCATCTTTAAATAACCTAAACCAACACTTTCTAAATCTTTTTCTGGATAACTCATTATATCATCCAAGTCCATATTTTCTAATATACCAGTTGCTCCTCCTATATTATACCAATAAGTTAATTCATCATTTTCTCTACCAACATAAGAATCTTTTTCAATCAAATCATCATCTAATAACTTTTTCCTAGGTTCCTTAAGAGTTACATCCTTATTGGCAGAAAATTCTAATTGTGTATAATTATTATCTTTATTTGCTTTAATATCTTGATCTAATAATTTATGTTTTTGTTCAAATAAAATCATTTGTCTTAGGATACTATAATCTCTTAAAAAAGCTGATAATTTATTTTCCATTTTATAAAAATAATTTCCTTCTGTTTCAGAATAATTATAGTTTTTACAGTTATCTGCATACTGAGATATACATTCTGAAAATTTAGGATTACCACATACCCTATCACGCTTTAACATATCAACTATATTTTTATCATGCAGATGTTTTTTTACTCTATTAACATAATCACTTATAATTCCAACTTCAGGAACTAATATATTACCTTTTTCTTTTGTTTGTTTTCTTCTTTTTTTCTCATCAATTACACACTTAGCAGCAGTTGCTAATAATTTGTTATTATAAATTATTTTTTTCTCTTTTAATTCATTGTTTTTGTACATAAGTGTTACATGACTATCTTTATTTAAGATATCACGGTATTGATCATATTTAGCTAAACTGTTAAGAAATTCATCTTCATTTTTTTGACAAGCTAAAAGTAAATCCAATTCTGCCAAAGAAAAGGAATTTGTTACACAGCCATCTGGTTTTCTAAACTGCAATGGTACGCATTTTTTTACTTGTCCATTATTATTAGATTTATTTTCTTCATATCTTTTTATATCACTTAATCTATCTGTATATAAATAGTACTTAGACATAGTATCACCTCTATTTTCATTATATCAAACAAAAAACTTTTTTTATATGTTTTTTATCATTATAATAAAAAAACATATTGTAGTGAATATAAATAATATGTTTTCTTATTTAAATATTAAATTTTATTATTGTTATTTTTCCCAATCACATGATGAACATTTTACTTTGCCTGATTTCTCTACTAAATATTTACCACAATTAGGACATTTTTCTTCCAAAGGCTTATCCCATGATGCAAATTTACATTTTGGATAGTTGTTACATCCATAAAATATTTTTCCTCTTTTTGTTTTTTTCTCAATTATTTTTCCATCACAATCTGGACAATCCATAATGACTTTTTCTTCTTGCTTTTCTTTTTTAATATATTTACATTCTGGATAATTAGAGCAAGCAACAAATTCACCATACCTACCATTTCTAACTACTAGCGGACTATTGCACTCTGGACATACTTCACCTGTTTTCTCAGGCTCTTTTTTTGCCATATCAGAAAAGGCATTTTCAACACGTGGTTCAAATATTTTATAAAAGTCATCTAATACTTTATTCCATACTTTTTTGCCTTCTGCCACTTTATCCAAATCATTTTCCATATTACTTGTATATTCTACATTAATTAAATCACTAAAAAATTCTTGAAGTTTATCTGTAGTATCTATTCCTATCTGAGTAGGTTTAAATTTTTTATCTACCATTTCTACATAATTTCTAAGTTTTATTGTATCAATTATTTTAGCATAAGTTGAAGGTCTTCCTATACCCAACTCTTCCATTTCTTTAATTAATTTAGCTTCTGTATATCTAGCTGGTGGCTTTGTAAAATGTTGTTCTTTTGTTACATCTTTTGTTATTTTTTCATCGTCTTTTTTTATTTCCGGTAAAATTTTATCTTCACTGTCTTCATAATCTTTATAAACTTTTAAATAACCATCAAAAATTAACATACTACCAGTTGTTTTAAACTTATAATCATTATTATCAAATATTACCGTTGTTTGATTTACTTTGGCATCAGCCATTAATGATGCTAGGGTTCTTTTATAAATTAGACTATATAATTTAAATTCATCTTTTGTTAAATATTTCTTTATTTTTAATGGATCTCTTAATATACTTGTTGGTCTTATAGCTTCATGAGCATCTTGAACATTTTCTTGCTTTTTCTTACTCTTAACATATCCAATATATTCCTTACCATAATTTTGTTCAATAAATTTCATGGTAGGATGTGTAAATTCATCTGATAATCTAATAGAATCAGTTCTCATATAAGTAATTAATCCAACTGTTTCATTCTCTAAATCAATACCTTCATATAATTTTTGAGCAATACTCATTGTTTTTTTAGCAGGAAAACCTAATTTTGTAGATGCTTCCTGTTGAAGAGTTGAAGTTATAAATGGAAATTTACTCTTCTTAGCTTTTTGTTTTTTATCTACACTCTCTACTATATATTTATCAGATAAATTACTCAATACTTTATCAGCATCTTCTTCTGTTGATAATGTAATATCATCATTTTTATATTTAAATAATTTTGCTTCATATTCCTTGAAATTAGCAGTTATTGTCCAATATTCTTCCGCTTTAAATGCTTCAATTTCTCTTTCTCTATCAACTATTAATTTAAGTGCAACACTTTGTACTCTACCAGCACTTTTAGCACCAATTTTACTTTGTAATAACTTTGATAATCTAAATCCTATAATCCTATCTAATATTCTTCTTGTTTCCTGACTTTTTACTAAATTGTCATCTATTACTGTAGGATTATTAATAGCGTCTATTACCTTATCTTTGGTAATTTCATTAAATAAAACTCTTTTATAATTATCATCTTTTATCCCTAAAGCGTCTTTTAAATGCCATGCAATTGCTTCTCCCTCACGATCTGGGTCACTTGCTAAATAAACTATATCACTTTTCTTAACATCAGCTTTTAATTCTTTTATTACATTCTTTTTACCCTTTATAGGAATATAATTAGGAACAAAACCATTATCTACATCAACACCAAGTCCAAATTTTCCTGTTGTTGATAAGTCCCTTATATGACCTTTTGATGATACTACCTGAAAATCATTTCCTAAATACTTTTCTATTGTTTTACTTTTACTTGGACTTTCCACTATTACTAAATGTTTTGCCATACTCTTCCTCCTTAATTATTTATGTTTTCCAGTTGGAATAATACTTGGAATTTCTTTTTCTGTTTTATTTATTCTGTCAAATTCGCATTCTGCTTCTCCAAATATTATACTATCCCTTGCTTTAAAATTATAACTTCTAATTTCTTCCTTATTATATAATAGTTCAATTCCTAACATAATTTTATTTATCTCTTTTGATATATCATTATTATATAATGAATTATTATCTTGAACTATGAACATATTATTTATAATTTCATTTATTTTTTCTTCATCTATATTATTATACTTTTCTAACAGAAATTCTACTATATCTTTTCTATAATTTTTAAAAAACAGTTTTGTATCACTTAAATCTGGCCTTTTTGCCAATATTTTCTTAATTAAATTTTCTGATAAATTAGTATAACAATATAAATTATATACACCATAATGTAATCCTAATAATATACTATAGGAATAAAAATCTTTTCCTTCTTCTTCTAACAACTTATATTTCAATACATTATTTAATTCTTCTTTATTTTGAACATCCTTTATTATTTTAAAAAAATTAATTGTGTATTTATTAATATATAGATTAAGCATATCTGGTGTCACATCAAGCATTAACAATTTTTCCTTATACTTCTCTCTTATTTTATAATTTCTAATATCATTGATAGTTACCATAAAATCCAACTTTCTATTTACCATCTAAATATTCTTTTACCGGTCCATAACTTTTTCTATGTTCATTAATTATACCATATTTACTAATAGCTTCAAGATGTTTTTTTGTAGGATATCCTTTATTATTTTTAAAATCATACATTGGATACTTTTTATCAAGTTCCAACATCATCCTATCTCTTGTTACTTTTGCAATTACAGATGCCGCTGAGATAGTTATACTTTTTATATCACCTTTTATAATTGAAGTAGTATCTATATCTATATCAAGTGGCATAGCATCTATTAAAACATGTTCAGGCTTTATTTTACAATTTGCAATAGCTTGCTTCATCGCTAGTTTTGTAGCCTCATATATATTTACTTCATCTATTTTTTTCTCATCTATTATACCTATTCCTACAGATACTGCCTCTTTCATTATTAAGTCATAAAACATATCTCTTTTTTTCTCACTTAATTTCTTTGAATCAGTAAGTCCCTCTAAATTAAATTCATCTGGTAAAATAACACAAGCTGCAACTACCGGACCCACTAATGGACCTCTTCCAACCTCATCAACTCCAGCTATTAGATTTATTCCTTTATCTTTTAATTTTCTCTCATAACGATAATTATCTTTCAAACACAACAATAAATCAAGTTTCTTTATTAGTTTTTGATCTTTTTTCTTATTTTCTAATTTTTTAAGTTTTAAGCAAGAGTCTAAATTCATAAATTTATAACCATTGATTAAGATAATATTTTCATCATTATAAAAATTATAACTAATTTCATAACACTTATCATATTTAATTTCTGTTCCAAAATAACCTAACTTTTTGGGCCATGAAATGCTATTATAATATTCGCTACTACAACATAAATCAATATTGCCTGTTTCCTCTATTATATCCTGTACTACTAAACTAGCCCCACTAATTACAACATATTTATTTTTATCAAGTTCAAGTTCATCCAATTTTTTAAATATTTCTTCTTTCGTCATATTACCACCTATTATATTATAACCACATTTTTTACAAAATTAAAAGATGAATTATTTATCATCTTGTAATCTATCTAAAGTTATATTTTCAAAATAATTATTTTTTAAATCCCTTATTATTATATTAGATACTTTTTCATAATCAGCCACTCCACCTTTTGTTAAAGCACCTCTTTTTTTAGCAATTAAATCATATGTATCCATTAAATCATCATCAATCTCAGTAATACCATATCTTTCTTTTAATAACTCAGGATACAATTCATATAACTTTTTTAGTATAAATACAGCTATTTGATCTTGATTTAAAATTTCTTCTTTTATAGAAGATAATGCTGCTAAAATATGTGCTGATTCTTGATTTTCTATTTTTGGCCATAATATACCAGGAGAATCTAATAATTCTATATCTTTATTAATTCTTATCCAACTTAAACTTTTTGTAAATCCTGGTTTATTTCCAACACCAGCAGACTTTCTACCAACTAATCTATTAATTAAAGTAGATTTACCTGCATTTGGTACTCCAACAATTAAAGCTCTAATACTTCTTTGCCTCATTCCCTTAGCAATTCTTTTTTCTTGTTCTTCTTTTAAAAGTTCTCTACTTACTTCTAATATTTTCTTAACATTTGCTCCAGTAGTTAAGTCAACTGGAATAACAGCATAACCCTTTTTCTCATAATATTTTATAAATTTATCTGTTTCCTTTTTATCACATAAATCATATTTAGTCATAACAAGAATTCTTTTTTTATTTTTTATTAAATCATCTATATCTACTATTTTAGATGAAATAGGCATTCTAGCATCAATAACTTCATATACAATATCTATTAAATTAAGTTTTTCACTAATTTCCCTTTTTGTCTTAACCATGTGACCTGGATACCACGAAATGGGGACTTTTGAAAAACTTTTTTGACTATCATTATTTTTCTTTTCTGCTCTGATTTTTCTTTTTTGGTACATATCCAT